>CAXRHS010000066.1:0-7714 GCA_964230235.1 Myxococcota bacterium | reverse complement strand
GTATGTGCAGAAACACCATGATATTGAGCAAGTGGCGGCGCGCTACGAAGACCTGTACGACCAGGTGCTGGCGCGGCGCAAAGTGCGGCAGAGCGGCATTTTCGGGCGGATTGGCTAGACCGTGGCCTGTGCGTGCAGCCTTTGGTGGGCGCTCGGCGGGTTGGTTGCCGCGTGGGTGCTGGCTTGGGCGCACCTTGTGTATTGGCGCAAACGCCTGGCGCGACCGGTGGCGTACGACGAGACCCACCGCATCGCCACCGCCGATGGGTGCGCGTTTGAACTGCGGCGGCTGCGCCCGAGCGCTCCCGATGGCGGCCCGCCGGTCCTGATGTGCCACGGCATCGCCATCAACCACCGCAACGTCGACCCGGACGAGCACCTGGCGCTGGCGCGCGCCGTGCGGCTGGCCGGCAACGACGTGTGGCTGCTGACGCTGCGCTCGGGCCGGTCCGATCTGTCGCGGGCAGAGCGCAGGCGCACCACCTTTGCCGCGATGGTCGCCCACGACGTGCCGCAAGCCGTGCAGGAGGTGCGGCGGCGAGCCGACAGTGCGCAGATCGACTACATTGGCGTCTCGATGGGCGGCATGCTCTGGTATGCCGCGCTGGACGACACCGTGCCGCAGCTGCAGGGCCGCCGCACCGTCCTCCGCGGCTCGCCGGGTCGGGTCGGCCAGATCCTGCCGTTCGCTGGTGTTTTCAAGGGTCTACAGCCTACCTGGATGGCGGGCTTGCCGCTGCGCCTGGGCGGCCAGCTGGTCGCGTTCGCGGCCGAGTGGTTCGAGACCTGGATTCACCGCCTTACCATGAACTTGCGCAATTGCACGCCGGGCTACGTGCGCCACGTGTCGATGGAGGGCGTGCAGGATGTGCCCGGCCCCTTGCTGCACGACCTGATTCGGTGGGCCTACACCGACCGCGTGCCGCGCCTGGCCGACGGCCGCGACATCCTCGCCAAGCTGGGCAATGTCGACGTTCCGGTGCTGATGGTGGCGGGCACGCGCGACAAGCTGTGCCCGGTGGATCACCTGCGGTTCGCGTTCGAGCGCTGGGGCTGCAACAAACCGCACACGCCCAAACGGCTCCTTTTGGTCGGCAAGGCGCACGGCCATGTGGACGACTATGGGCACACCGATCTGATGATTGGCCGCAATGCCGCCCAAGAGGTGTTTGCGCCAGTCGTGCAGTTCTTGCGTTGAGGCGTGCCGACCGTGGACCGACCGCTGCGCATCGCCATCGACGCTACCACCTGGGCGCCCGGACGCACCGGCGTCGGCTTGTACACCGAGCGGCTGATTCGCGCCTGGCAGCAGCTGCCCTATGGCGACGAACTGGTCCTTTTTACCAATCGTTTCGCAGATGCGCCGGCGCAGAGCGGCTTGCCGGTGCACGGCCCCGCGATGCCGGTGCGCGCCTTGTGGCTGCAAACGGCGCTGCCCGCGCAGTTGGTGCGGTTGCGGCCAGACGTCGCGCTGTTTCCCAACTACCTTGCGCCGCTGGTGCCGGTCCCGGGCGTGCCCTATGTGCTGACGGTGCACGATCTGGCGGTGTTCCTCTACCCAGAGACATTTACGTTCAAGAAACGGGTGTTGCAGCGCGCCGCCCTGCCCTACCTCGTGCGCCGGGCCGCGGCCGTCGTGACGCCATCCCAAAGTTCGCGGCGCGACCTGCTGCGGTTGCTGCCGACCGATCCGGCCAAAGTGGTGGTGACGCCGTTGGCGGCCGCGCCGGGCCTGGACCGCCTGCCCGATGCCGACCGGGTCGCGCGCGTTCGCGCAGAACTGGGTCTGCCCGACCGCTATGTGCTGAGCGTCGGGACGCTGGAACCGCGCAAGAACGTGGTGCGGCTGATTGCGGCCTTTGAGCAGATAGCGGCACAGTTTCCCGACGTGCAGCTGGTGGTCGCGGGTGGCAAGGGCTGGCGCGACGCCGACATCGTCCAGGTCTTGCAGCGCCCCGAACTGCGCCACCGCATCGTCTCGGTTGGCTACGTGACCCCTGAGCAGTTGCAGGTGCTCTACCACCTGGCGTTGGTGATGGCGTATCCGTCGCTGTACGAGGGGTATGGGCTG
Organism: Myxococcota bacterium; assembly: GCA_964230235.1. Taxonomy (GTDB): domain Bacteria; phylum Myxococcota_A; class UBA9042; order UBA9042; family UBA9042; genus SXRM01. Next base: position 5,643 of record CAXRHS010000066.1, on the reverse strand, counting down.
CCCGTTGCGGAGGCAATGGCGTGCGGCGCGCCGGTGCTGACGTCGCGCGGGTCGAGCTTGGACGAGGTCGGCGGCGACGCGGTGGTTGCGGTCGATCCGCTGGATGTGGCGGCCATCGCGGCCGGGTTGACGCGCTTGCTGGGCGACGCTTCGCTGCGAGACGAACTGCGCGCCAAAGGATTGGCACGCGCGGCCCGCAGCAACTGGCTGCAGACGGCCGAGGCCACCCGGCAGGTGATGCTGAGCGTGGCGGGCAGATAGCGACTACAACAAGTCCGACTGCCAGGCAAAGCCGAGCACAAAGTACGGCACGGCGCGCGATACGTCCTGGCCGGTGCGGTAGCGGTGCTGCAAGTACCAACTGGTGATCAGCAGCACCGTCGGTTTATTGAAGCGGGTGTAGCCGTCGTCGTACAGCGTGTACGCCGCGAGCAGCCCGGCGCGGTGGTGGCCGTTGTCGACTTTTTCGCCGCTCGCCTGCAAGGCGCCAGTGTATTGGGGCAGCACCGACGAGACCCGGACTCCCAAGCTCAGCATCGCCTCGTCCATCGGCCGCTGGTAGATGACGTCGAAATCATTGGCGAACACCATGCCCTTGGCGCCGATGGCGGTGTCGAGCGTCGCTTCGTAGAACACCTGATCGCCGCGCTGCAGATCCAGGTCGAACCAGCCGAAAAACGCGCGGTTGCGGACGGCGACCGGTCCAACTTTGGCCTGCACAAGCGGCTCGAAGGTGTAGTGCAAGCCGCCGCCCGCGTAGTTGCCGAGCGGGCCGGTCTTGTTGGCCTTCATGGTGGTGTCGGACAAGTCGCCGCTGGCGTCGGAACGCGACTGGATGAACGTGAAATTTCCGAAAAAATGAAGATATTCCGCGGAAAATCGCAGGTTCAACATGCTGACCGGCTGCACTTCGACCATCGCCGCAGCGCGCGCGCTCGCCGGGTTGAGGCGGACATAGGTGCCGAACCAAGCGAAATTGTCGCGCAGCGCCCTGTGCTCATGGTCGTAGAGCTTTTGCGCAAAACCGGCGCGCAACTGGTTTTCCAGGCCGATCGGGTTCCACCGAAACAACGTCAGGTTGTTGACCACCAACCGGCGGTCGGGGATCGGCCGCGGCGCCGGTTGGGCGAAGCTCAGCGCCGGCGCAGTCAGCCACAGCGCGAGCAGAAACCAGGTTGGCCGCCCAAGTGCCATGTTGCCCTCCCTGCCTTGGCCCGCGCAACCGCGAGACAGCGCGGACGTTGCGACCACGCGGCGAGCTTGCCGCAAAACCGCGGGGGCGTCGAGGGTGGCGAAGGCGGCCGCAGATCCGCGAACGGATAGTGCCGTCTAGTTGGGCGGCCATACGGCCTGCAGTTGCCTATCTACGCCAGTCCGCGCACCATGCCGGCTGCCCCGCCACCAGCGACGCCCAAGGGAACCCGATGCCCCGCGACCTCATCCTCTCCAGCGGCTTTCTGGCGTTCGCTCGCCACGTTGGCGTCGTCCAGGCGCTCGAGGCCGCCAGCCTGCCGGTCGAGGCCGTCGTCGGCACCTCTTCGGGCGCGGTCGTCGGTGCGCTGTGGGCGGCGGGCCACAGCGGCGCCGACTTGGAAGCCCTATTGCAGTCGCGCCAGCCCTGGCAGCTGTTGCGCCCACACCCCATGCCTTGGCAGGGCGCGCTGTCGATGGCGGGCCTGGTCGGCTTCTTGGGTCCGCTCTTGCCTGCAACGTTTGCGCAACTGCCACGACCGTTCGCGGTCGGCGTGGTTGCGCACCGCGGTCAGCACCGCCTGCTGACCAGCGGCCCGCTGGTCGAAGCCGTTGCCGCGTCGTGTGCGATGCCCTTCGTGTTTGCCCCGGTGCAGGTCGAAGGCACCCGCTACCAGGATGGCGGCGCCGCGGACCGCCTGGGCCTGGCGGGCTGGCGGGCGTGGCGGCCGGACCGGCAAGCGCTGGCGCACCTGGTCGCGCGCACGGCGGGCAAGGACGTGCCGGCCGACCTTGCCGGGGTCGCGGTGGTGCAGACGCCGCGGTCGGGGGCGTCGTTCTGTTCGCTTGGCGATTTCGCGGGTCAGGTCGGGCAAGCCCGAGTGCTGGCTGCGCAGGCGATTGCAGCCCTGTGAGGGCCCGTGCAAAATCTATTCGATTTTCCACGTTTGCCCGTTGCTTGCCGTGTGGGTCGCAAGCTCGCGACTTTGCAAGTCGACTCGCCGCTCCGCTCCGCGCTCGTGTCGATCGACTTGTTCTTGCACTGGCGCTAAAGCGCATCGGCGGCTTGATTTTCCCGGACGGCGCGGCCATTCTTTGCGCCCGCGGTCCCCTGCGCGAGGAGGTTTTCGTGTCCCGTTTCTCGTTGAATTCTTCGCCAGGCAGGCTGGCAGCGTTGGCACTGGCTGCGCTGCTGGCCCTGCTCGGCTGCAATGCCGCGACCGCGCCACCGGCGGCCGTTGCCGATGCCAGTTCGGGCGACGCCGCCGCGTCCGACTCGGGCACCGCGCTGGCAGATGCGGCGCGAACCCGCCAGGCCGACGCCGCAACCGGCACCGAGACTGCGGCGAGCGATGCAAGCGCAGCAGGCGAGGTGAGCTTGGCAGACACGTCGGTCGCACCCGAGGTCGTGGCGGACATCGAAGCAGCCGACATCGCGCCAACGGACGTCGCCGCAGAAACCAGCGCGCAAGACGCAGCCGAGACAGCACAAGTCACGCTGGCCGACAGCGCGGTGGTCGACGCAGTCGCGGAGACGGCGGCAATCGCCGACAGCGCGGCCGCGGAGACCACCATCGCAGACACGGGGTCCATCGCCGATACGGCGGCCGATACCGCGACTGCGCCCGACGCTGCGCCAGCCGAAACCCAGCTGGCAGATGCCGGCGCAGCCGACACCGCCCTGTGCGCAAGCCCGACGTGCGTGGGCGCAAAGTGGCCGCAGTACGCACTTGAAGACTTGAACACCAAGAGCCCCGGCTTCAAGAAGGTCTATGGGCTGGACGCCTTCTTGGGCAAACCGACGCTGGTGGCGTTCCTAAGTGCAAGTTGAGGCTTCTGCGTTTCCCAGGGTGGGAAACTTCAAGAGATGAAGACTGAAATCGAAAAAGCCGGCCTCAAGGTCAACCTTGTGGTCGTCAACCTCATCGGCACCCAGGATGCCGTCGCCAACCTCATCGCCAACGGCGACTACCCGATTCTGCAAGACACCGACGCCGCCAAGGTGTGGGATCTGCACGGAGCCGGCAAAGACGACATGATCATCTACAGCAAGACGGGCAAGCTCACCAGCTACTACCCGTATGGCGGCGCCATCTACACGGCGCTCAGTGACCTGGACGCCTACGCGCTCATCAAGCAGAAGTGGGTGGACGCCGACAAGGCGCCGTGACCGCGCGCAACATGGCACCCTTTTTCTGATCGTTGAATTTACAGAAGAGTCTTAGCGAAACGTCGGCGTCGCCGCCAGCAGGCGCCCGTCTTTGTCGAGCTTGCCGGATCCGGGCGCGACCACCGTCATCCGCTTGCCGCTCGGCGGATCCCACAGGCCCACCCAGATCTCGCCAGGGCCCGCCGCCATCGTGGTCCGCAATTCGATGATGCCGGAGTCACGCACGCATTCTCCCGGCTTCCAGGCGTGGATCGGGTACAGTCCGCTCAGTGGCTTGTGGTCCCAGTTGGCGCGCACGCCGCCCGGGCCATTGACGTGCACAAACACTTCCCACGCGCCGGCTTGCGCACGCAGGGCGCGCCAATGCAACGTCAGCCGAAACGACCCGCCGATGGGCGCCGTTGCGGGCTCGACATCGACGCCGACCAGCTCGATCGCAGGGCCTTCGCCAGCCGAAAACTGCGCGCCTACGGCGATCTTGGGCGACTGCGGCTGCGCGGTGATGCTGGACGTCAGCAGAGCCTGCCTGGCTGCGGGCTCCTGCGCGTGCAATCCGCTGAAACCAGCCAGGTACACCGCGGGCGCGACCAGCAAGAACGCGGGCACCGCGATCTCCCAAGTCAGCCGGCGGCCGCGCAACGGTGCCAACTCGGCGGCTTCGGGCGGGGCAACACCGCTGCGGGCGCGCTCCCACACGGCATGCAGGCGCGGCACCAGCGCCGACACCAGCACAGCGAGCGCGGTGCCGGAGACGAGGTCGGTCAAGTAGTGGTAGCGCATGTACAGCGTTGCCGCGATGAGCACGACAAGCGGGGCCAAGAACACCCAAAAAAGCCAACGCGCCTGCCGCCAACTGAACAGCATGACGACCACCGCCCAGCCGGTATGCAGGGACGGAAAGCAGTTGCGCGGCAGCATCGGCTGGCTCGCGAGCACGGAAAAGCGCGCAGCGTAGTCATACACATAGCCAGCGTGCGGCGCCGTCGGAAGGGGCCGGCCAAAGTAGTACGCGGGCCCGATCGCCGGCACCAGCACGTAGCCGGCGTAGCCGACGAACCCGGCGACCACGAACGCAACCAGAAAGTCGCGCGCCTGCCAACGTTTGCCGACCCAGAACAGCCACACCCCCAGCACGACCGGGTAGATGTAGAGCGCGTCGTAGCACCAGATGACCCATGGCGTCGCCCAGTCGCGAACCAGGGCCTGAATCGCCGCCTCAGCGTGACCAAAGAAAAGCACCTCGTCCAAGCGGTGCAGGTCCATGTCGAGCAGGCGCGGGTTGAAGGCCTGCACCTTCATCAGCGCGTTTTCAAACGCCGCGAGCAACACGACCATCGGCGCCCAGTCGCGCACGAACCCGGCCATGTCGGGCAGGGCCTTCCACGCTTGCGCCGGCCTATCGCGGCGGCCGTGTTGCACCGCGCGCACCACCAGCGTCAGACCGACGCAGATGGCGAAAAGCGTCATGCCGCGCCGCAAGAACGACGTCGTCCACACCAGCTTGACCAGCCCCTTGGACTGGGCCCAAAAGCCGACCGCCAGCGTGCCAAGCGCGATGTACTCGGCAAAACGGAGCTGCAACGGCCAGCGCCACCAGGCGGGACGCGGCTCAACGAGCGCAGAATCGCAGGTATCAAGGGTTGGCATACGCAGGCGGGAACGGCGAACCGGCAGCCGGAAGGGCGCGAACGCTAGCCCATCGTTGCCGGGATGGTCAACGCCGGGACGCCGCATGACAACCCCGCGACAAAGGCCCCCTGCGTACCGCGATTTTGCACGTACACTTTGGGCGCGGCCGCAGGGGGTCGCGGGGGCGGAGCACCATGGAATCGGCGTACCAAAGCGGGGGCACCACCACCAGCGAGCAAACGCCAGCGGGTGGCCTGTCGCCCGCGCAACTCGACATCTTGCGCCGCCACGCCGGCCGCGGGCCGCGCTACACCTCGTACCCGCCCGCCAACGTTTGGGCCGAGCAGGACTCGGACCGCCATTTGCGCGAAGGCCTGGACGACCTGCGCGGGCGTGCGACGCCGCCAGAGCTTTCGGTCTACGTCCACCTGCCGTTCTGTCCGAGCCAGTGCTGGTTCTGCGCCTGCAACGTGTTGATTACGCCGCGCACCGATCTGCAGGACCCCTACCTGGACGGGCTGCACAAAGAACTCGACCTGTTGCGCCCGCACCTGCCCGCGGCCAAGACGGTGCAACTGCACTGGGGCGGCGGCTCGCCGAGCTACCTGACCCCCGCGCAAATGCGCCGACTGATGGCGATGCTGCGCAACACG
>CAXRHS010000065.1:0-3854 GCA_964230235.1 Myxococcota bacterium | reverse complement strand
CGAACTTCGTTGCGCTCGGGACTGCCTTCGGCAATCGCGTGAACCGCGTTGGTCAGCAGGTTGACGAACACCTGGCCAAGCCGCATCTCGGACGCCATGACTGCCGGCACCGCTTCGAAAATCGTGGTCAGCTGAGCGCGCGGCCGCACCTCGTTGGCCACGATGCGCAGCGCCCACGCCAGGGCCTTGCGCACGTCGGTCGGCGCGTTCGACTCGTCGGCCGGCAGCGCAAACCGCTTGAGGTCGGAGATGATCCGAGACACGCGGTCGGCAGCCATCTCGATTTCGCGCGCGACCTCGTCCGCTTCAGCCAGGCGCGCCACCGTCGCGCTGTCTGCCGTACTGTCTGTGGCCAGGTCCTTGCGCAGGTCATTGAAGCGCTGGGCCATGGCCGAGGCGCCCGACAAAATGACGGCCAGCGGATTGTTGATCTCGTGGGCGACGCCGGCAGCGAGCGTGCCCAGCGAGGCCATGCGATCCGCCATGACCAGGCGCTGCTGGACGCGGCGCGACTCGACCACGCTGCGAAAGACCGACACGGCACCGAGCACTTCGCCGCGGTCGCCGACGATCGGTGCCACCGACTGCTCAATGGGCAGCTCCTGGTCGCCGCGCCACAATGCAGCGGAACGCGGAGCGTCGTCGCCGCTGGGCCCCTCAAACCGCAGGGCCGAACCCAAGGGTGCTGCGATGGGTACCCGCGTCCGTTCGTCGAGCAAGCGGAAACAGTCGTCGATCGGATGGCCGACCGCGGCGCCGGCGGAGACGCCAGTCAGGCCTTCGGCGGCCGGATTGAGGTAGGTGACCATCCCGGCACTGTCGACCGCGATGACTGCGTCGCCGATGGCACGCAAGGTGGTCGAAAACCACTGCTCGCGCTGCCGCAACCGGGTCTCCATGGCGTGCCGGTACAGCGCGATCGCCAGGGTGCTGCGCAGGTCTTCGCCGCGGATCGGCTTGACCAGGTAGCCGTAGGGCTGCACCGTGCGCGCACGCGCAACTGTGGCTTCATCCGCGTAGGCGGTCAGGAACACCACGGGAACGTCGCGCTCGGCGTGCAGCGCAGCGGCGGTGGCGACGCCGTCATCCGGGCCATCCAACCGCAAGTCCATCAGCACCAGGTCGGGCTCATACTTCCGGACTGCTGCCAAGGCTTCCTCTTTGGAAGCCGGGGTCGCGGGCACCACGTAACCCATTTGCTCCAGACTGCGCTGCAGGTCCAGCGCAACCAGGCGCTCGTCTTCGACCACCAGGATGGTCTTGCCGAAGTGTTCGTTCACGAATGACTCCCTGGCGCTGCGGCGCGAAAGGTGAGGTCAAAGCGGGTGCCTTCGCTGGTTTCGCAGCGAAGTTCAGCGCGCAACTGCTGCGCAATCGCGTGCACGAGGTCCAGACCCAGAGCATGGGGCTCGCCATGGCGACCGTCCGCAGGCATGCCGATGCCGTCGTCCGCTACGGTCAGGAGCAACTCGTCGCCCTTGTGCCGCACAAGCGACACCGCGACACGACCGTTGCGGCGCCCCAAGAACGCGTGCTTGATGGCGTTGCTGACCAGTTCATGCACGATAAGGCCACAAGAAATCGCGGTGTCCACGGTCAGCGACACGTCGGCGGCGTGCAAAGCCAGGACGATGCCGCGGCCGTCGCAGTTGTTGGCGTGGCGCACGCTCTCGAGCAAGTTGGCGAGATAGTCGCGGGCGTCGATGTGCGAAAGATCTCTGGATTGGTAGAGTTTTTCATGCACCAGTGCAATCGACAGGACGCGGTTCTGGCAATCGGTCAGCGCCGCCTTCGCGATCGGGTCGTCCAGGCGCAACGCCTGCAAATTCAGTAGGCTGCAAATGACCTGCAGGTTGTTCTTGACCCGGTGGTGGATTTCTTTGAGAAGCACTTCTTTTTCGCGCAGCGAGTCGAGGAGCGCCTGCTCGGCCCGCTTGGCCGCAGTGATGTTGCGGACCAACGATACCGTCTCGTCCTGGCCAATCGGCACGATGCGGGCTTCAAAGTCGTAGGTAGCGTCCCCAACGGGCAGTCGGTATTCCATGCGCTGCAGTTGCCCGGTCGCATAGGCGACATTGGCGGTCGCTTGAATGCGGTCGGCCAAGGCTGGCGGCAAGACCTCGTGCGCCTTCTTGCCGAGAAACACTTCGGGCGGCGCGTACAGTTCATTGACCGCGGGCGCTGCGTAGTCGACGTAGGTGCCGTCGCGGGTTTGCCGGAACAACAAGTCTGGCAGGACGCCGACGATCGCCTTGGCGCGCGCTTCACTCTCGCGGTAGCGCGCCTCGTTGCTCGCGGCCGTGTCCAAGGCGGTGGCGAGTTCCATCTCGCGACCTGTCAGCGTCAAGAGGACCGCGCCCAAAAGGGCGACAAAAAACAAACCCACGGCCAGCACGGACCACGGCTGCCAGCTGCGCTGGTCACTGGCATACGATGCGGTCGGCGCAAAATCGGCGCGCAATTGGCGACCGGCCGCCGTAAAGGCGGTAGACAGGCCAGGTCGCGCGGTTCGGATCGGTTCGTGAACCGTGCACTGCAGCCGGTGGGCGCCAAAACCGGCAAACAAGATGCGCGCCGGCTGTTCGGGGGTCTGATCGATGAGGCACAGCGTGGTGCCGGTGGTGTCAAGTTTCGCCAGCTCGGCCTCGACAACACCTTGCGCCAGGAGCACGACCGTGATGAACCCGCGCAGCGCGGCCTGGCGTTCGGCGGCCGAATTCGGCCGTTGCCCGCGCTGAAACACCGGAGCGACCAGCAAGAACCCGAGTTCACCCTTGGGCTGCTGCACAAGTCGGATGGGCGGCGTCGCCAGCAACTCGCCGCGGTCACTGGCTTTTTGGAGCGTCGCCCGCCGACTGACCTCGCTGGAGACGTCAAAGCCAAACGCCTCGGCGTTGGTGTTCATCGGCTGCAGGTAAGTCACCGGCGCATACCAGTCGCGGCGACTGGCTGGCCGCAGCGCGCCGTCCGGCCCTTCTTCGGTGATGGTGAACTGCGGATGCCCCTCGGCGCGCACGCCGGCTTCGTAGGCGGCGCGGTCGGCATCCGCAACGACCTGCACGTAGGACAAGGCTTGGATTTCAGGGTGGCGGGCCAGCATCTGATCGGCGAAAGTGTGGAAATCGGCGCGCGAAACCACGGTGGCGGTGTGAAAAAGGCCGACCACGGCGTGAGCGACTTCACCATTTTCATTGAACTGCTGGTGCAACGCGTGGCCCAGCGCGGTCGCGCGGCGGTCGAACTCGTGGCGCAGGCGGTTGTTTTCCCGCTCGGAGACCTGCACGAAAAGCACGACCACGACGGCGAAGCCGAGCACCAGCGGGCCGGCGACGGTCGCGCGGCGCCGCCGCCACAGCGGATGATCGCCGCCAAACGCGATGAGCAGCAGCGGCGCAAAGATGACCACCCCGATGGTGTCGCCGACCCACCATGTCCACCACGAGTAGGCGAAGTCGCCAGCCGGCGTCGCGCCCGTCGCCACCAGGGCCGCCACGCCGATGCTGGCGCTGACAAGGCAACTAAGGGGCCCGCCGACCAAAAGGAACACGGTGATGTCGTGCTCGCGCACCAAGCCCAGGTCGGCCGGCATGCGCCGCAGCAGCAACCGCGCGCCGACGACCGCCTGCAGCCACGCGCCTATGCCCATCGTCACCGCCATCGGCAACGCCAGGGCCATCGGCATTTGACTGGTGCTGGCTGCGGCCGTCAGCGCATTGCCGAGCATGGGCCCTGCGACGATACCCAGCGCCACCCGCGGCCCGCAAAACAGGGCCGCGGCCAGCGCCAGGCCCGCCGGCGGCCACACGGCAGTCGCATAGCCAGGCGGAATCGCCAGCAGTGCCGACAATTTGCCA
>CAXRHS010000064.1:0-4092 GCA_964230235.1 Myxococcota bacterium | reverse complement strand
TGCGCCGGGCCGCGGAGGCCAAGGTGGCCGAGTTGCTCGCCGAACTGGAGCGCCTCCGGGCCAAGCCGTAGCGGACCCGCCGCCGCGTACCTTCGGCGCATTGGCCTGTGGTCAATCGCCAACCGTGCGGCGCTGCACCCTCAGCAATTCCCGCGCATGGGCCAGCGCCGTCTCGGCCTGCCCATCCGCAGCACCCAGCATTCGCGCCAGCTCCGCCTCGCGCTCGCCATCGGCCAACAGCCGCAATTCGCTGCGCGTGCGCCCGCCGTCCTCGCGCTTGCTGACCTGCACGTGCGCATCCGCGGCGGCTGCGACTTGCGGCAGGTGCGAGATGACAATCACCTGCTGGCGCGCAGCGATGTCAGCCATGAAGCGGCCGAGCACCAGCCCCGTCGCGCCGGACAGCCCGGCGTCCGCTTCGTCGAAGATCGCCGTAGCCAGTGGCTCCGGTGCCGTCGCCGCGCTGGCGGTTTGCACCTGCGCCCAAGCCGCGTCGCCCAGCACGCGCTGGATCGCCAGCAACACACGCGACAATTCGCCGCCCGACGCCACTTGGTGCAACAGGCCTTCAGCTTCGCCGCGGTTGGCGCGGAAGTACAGGTGGGCGTTGTCGATGCCTGTGGGTCCGGGAGCATCGGGCTGGCGCACCAGCGCAAACCGGATGTGGGCGGCCGCCATGCCCAGCTGCTGCAACACCTCGGCGATGGCGCGCCCCAACGGTTCGGCCACCAGGGCACGCTTCTCGGACAGGTCCTCCGCCAGTGTCGCCAACTCTGCCGCTTGCCCGGCCACCGTGCGCTCCAGTTCGTGGATCCGCCACTCGGTGGCGTCGGCGTCCAACTCGGCCGTCACCTGCGCCAGCCGCGCCACCATCGCCGCTTCGCTGCCGCCATGCTTGCGGATGGCGCGCGTCAGCTGATCCTGGCGCTCGGCCAGCTTGCCCAGCTCGCGGTCGTCGCGGCGCAGCGTGCGGGCGTGGCTGCCGAGTTCAAAGTCCACATCGCCGGCCAGGCTTTCCAACTCCTGCAACCGCGCGGTGAAAGCGCCAAGCTTGTCGTCCAGGTGCGCCCACTTGCCTAATCCCCGCCCGGCCTTGGCCGCAAGTTCGCGGATACCGCCGTCGCCGCCAATGGCGTGCAGCGCATCGTGCACCGCGCGCCCTAGTTGCTCGGCTGCGCGCAATTTCTGCAGTTTCGCGCCGATCTCTGCGAGTTCGCCATCGCGCGGTTGTAGTTCACTCAGTTCTTTGTGCACGAACCGCAGCCAGTCGAGCCGGTCGGCGGCCTGGGCCTGACGCTTGCGCAGGTCGTCCAGCTCCGTAGCCGAGGCGCGCCATGCGCCATGGGCGCGAGCGACCATTGCGCGAAGGTCGAGGGCACCGGCGTAGCGGTCCAAAAGCTCCAAGTGCGCGGCGGGTTCCAGCAAGCGATGCTGGGCGTGCTGCGCCGACAAGTCGACCAGCGGTGCCGCTACCTGGCGCAAGACCTGTACCGTGGCCAGGCGGCCGTTGACGTAACAGCGGTTGCGCCCGCCCGACTTGCCGATGACGCGCCGCAACACCACGCCGTCGTCGTTGGGCGCGCCGAATTCCTCGACGGCCACCCGCACCGCGGTCGGCAGCGGGCCGTCGAAAAGCGCTTCCACCTCGGCCGCCTCGCAGCCGTGGCGCACCATCTTGTCGCTGGCGCGACCGCCCAGCACAGCAGCCAACGCGTCGAGCAGAATCGACTTGCCGGCGCCGGTCTCGCCGGTAATCGCCGTCAAGCCCGGACCAAACGCCAAGTCCGCAGACTGCAGGATGGCGAAATCGGCGATGCGCAAAGTGGTCAGCATGGCTTGCTTGCGCTACCCGTTGTCGTCGTCCCAGTCGCCGGTCAGATCGTCGTCGGCCGGCTCTTCCGCTTCGGCGTCGTCGTCCTCGTAGAACTCGTCGTCGTCGTCGGGCTGCAGCAAACTCGCCTGCAACGCGCGGGTCTCGGGGTCGTCGTGGGCCTCGCCCAGCAGCAGGTCGAGCGTCTCGTCGCCCGTAGACACGACGGACGAGTCGGTCACCTGCGCGGCCGTCCGCTTGCGCTTGCTCTGCTTCTTCTTGAACTCCAGCCGAATCGGCGAGCCGTCGAACGCCCAGGTCTCGCGGATCTGCGCAACCACAAACCGCTGATAGCTCGCCTTGGTCGCGCCCAGCTGGTTGACGATGATGACGAATTTCGGTGGACGCACGCTCAGCTGCGCTCCGTACGACATCTTGAGCTTGCGGCCACGGTGGGTCGGCGCCTGCACGCGCTGCTGCAACGCCATCAGCCACTTGTTGAACTGCCAGGTCGGCACGCGGCGGTTGAAGTTGTCGAACGTCGCCTGCACGACCTCGAACAGCTTCTCGACCCGCTGACCGGTCCGGGCTGAAATGAACACGCGCGGCACGAACTCCAAGAACGGCAGGTGCCGCTCCAGCGCCGTCTCAAAGGCCTTGACGCTGTGGGTGTCCTTTTCGATGGCGTCCCACTTGTTGATGGCCACCACACACGCCCGGCCGCGCGCCTGGACGAGCGCTGCGATCTTGCTGTCCTGGTCGCTCAGGGTCTGGGTCGCGTCCAAGACCAGGACCGCGACGTGGCTGCGCTCCATCGCCCGCACCGCCTGACTGACGCTGTAGGCCTCGACCGGCTCGTGCACCGCCCGCTTGCGGCGCAGCCCTGCGGTGTCGACCAGGGTAAAGGCCTTGTCCCGCCACTGAAAATCAATGTCGATGGCATCGCGGGTGGTACCCGGCTGGTCGGCGGTGATGACCCGCTCATGGCCCAGCAACTGGTTGACCAGCGTCGACTTGCCGACATTTGGCCGGCCGACGAAGCACACGCGGATGCTGTCTACCACGCCCCCGCGCACCGGGTCGCCGCGGTCGTCGACGGAATCCGGGTCGGGCTCACCCTCAAAATGGCCGCGGTCTTCCAGCGCTGCCACCACCGCGTCCACCAGATCGAGGACGCCGCGGTTGTGCTCGGCAGAAACCGCAAACACGGTATCGACGCCCAGCGCGTAGAAGGCCATCGCGTCGGCTTCGAGTTGGTTGCTGTCCACTTTGTTGGCCGCCACGAATACTGGCTTCTGGCTGCGCCGCAACTCGGCCGCAATCGCTTCGTCGGCCGGCAGCAGGCCTTCGCGCGCGCACACCAGGAAAATGATGGCGTCGGCCTGGCGCACCGCCAATTGGGCCTGCCGGCGCATCAGCGGCAACATGCCCTCGGTCTCAGCCGGCTCAAAGCCGCCGGTATCCACCAGTCGCACGCGGTGCAGGTGCAGCTCGCACTCGGCGTCGTGGCGGTCGCGCGTCACCCCTGGCGTGTCGAAGGTGATCGCACTGCGGTGGCCGACCAGACGGTTGAAAAGCGTGGACTTGCCCACATTGGGCCGCCCCACGATGGCCACCACCGGCGGTCGCCAAGGCGCCGGCGCCACCTGTTGCTGGTTGTCGTTCATGGTCGTTCCTTGGCCGCGCCGCTACTGCAGATAGCCGAATTCCTTGAGCTTGTCGGAGCGCGCGCTCCAGTTGGCCTCGACGCGCACGTGCACTTCCAAAAACACTTTGCGGCCGATGAGCGCTTCCATGCGCGCCCGCGCCGCGCTCGCCAACGCCTTCATGCGCGCACCCTCCTTGCCGATGAGGATCGCCCGCTGCGCTGGCTTCTCGACATGGACCAGGACCTGGATGTGCGCGAGGTCCGGCAGTTCTTCGTAGACCTCGGTCTCGCAGGCCACGCCGTAGGGCACTTCTTCGCGGATTTGCTGAAACACCTGCTCGCGGACGAGCTCTGCACACAGCCAGCGCAGGCTGCGGTCGGTCAGGTCGTCGACAGGGAACTGCGGCGGATTCTCGGGCAGGTACGGCGCAATGGCGCGCAGCAGGTCGCGCAACCCGTCGGCCGTCCAAGCGCTGACTGGCACGATCGGGCCGACATTGGGTGCCGTCGCCAAGGCCGCCATCACCGGCAGCAAGTGACGCGGCCGCACGATGTCGGTCTTGTTCAACGCGATCATCCACTTCTGGTTGCTGTGCAGGATTTGACGCATCACCGCGCGGTCGCCGGGATGGAT
>CAXRHS010000063.1:0-7545 GCA_964230235.1 Myxococcota bacterium | reverse complement strand
GCTGCTGCTGCCCGAACTGCCGGTCGCCGCCAAGCCACCGCCGGGCAACGCCACCGCGCCGTTGAGGTAGTCGTTGCCGGTGCCGCCATAGGACTTGTCGACGTCCATGGTGCCGTCGGCCTTGAAGTGCCGCACGATGCCGTCGGCTGCACCCGAAGTGTAGCCGGCGAGCCACCAACCGCCATTGGGGTCGGCGGCCGCCGTCTCGGTCACACCGGATTCGGCAAGCAGTTTTGAGGTCACCACGGTGCCGGCCTGATCGACGATGAGGTAGTACGGGTGTGCCCCGTTCTGGTACCCGTCAGCCGGGAACAACAGCCGACCGTCGGCCAGTTCGACGACGCTTTTGAAGGCGATGCCAGCGACTCCGCCGTTGCTGCCGTGTTTTCGATGCGGCGAATTGGCGACCTTTGTGCGGCGCTTTCATCCCGATGCGCGGCCCGAAGTCAAAGTGCACCAGGGCTCGCTGCCGCTTTTCGCGACTTTTGGGTTGGACCGCTGGGTGCGCCAGGCGACTGGCCGCGCAGGTGCCAAACGAGTGCGCGAACGGCACGGCCAAATGCGCCGCAGGCGCGACCTGCAGCAACCTGCCGGGCACCTATTCGTGCGGCTGCAAAAATGGCTACACCGGCGACGGCGTGGTATGCAACGACATCGACGAGTGCAAAGCCGGCGCGGCAGCTTGCAGCCCAGACGCCAATTGCAGCAACACCGATGGCAGCTACACCTGCGCGTGCAAGGCCGGCTATTCCGGAGACGGCAAGGTCTGCAAGGACATCGACGAGTGCGCGACCAACAACGGCGGCTGCGCAACCACCGCCACCTGCACCAACACCCCGGGCGCTTCATCGTGCGCGTGCAAGACGGGTTACAGCGGCGACGGCAAGACGTGCGCCGATGTGGACGAATGCAAGACCAACAATGGCGGGTGTGCGGTCCAGGCCAATTGCGCCAATACGGCTGGCAGTTTTTCGTGCACCTGCAAACCTGGATTCGTGGGCGACGGCAAATCGTGCCTGGAATACGGCGGTCCTCAGGCGCCCGCGACCAGTTGCAAAGCCATCAAGCAACAGAACGCGACCGCCGCCTCGGGCCAATACCACCTTGCGCTCGCCGGCACGCTGGTGCAGGTGCAGTGCGACATGACCACCGACGGCGGCGGCTGGACCATCGTGGCGTACAAGGCCGACTTCCCGGTCAACTCGTATCCCAAAAGCACCAGTGCGTTCCTGTCGTTGCCGGCCGACTTCCCGACCGTGCTGACGGCGGCGCAAATCAAGGCGCTGCAGGCTGTGTCCACCGAAGGCCGCCAGACGTATGTGGGCCTGTGCAACAAGATGACCCACCACTTCTACGCGCCCGGCGCGACCTATAACTACGCAATGGGCTTCAAGTTTGCTGACGGCGGCGAGTCGGGTCAGGGCCAGCAAGTCTATACCGGTGCGACCATTACCGTGCCGCAAGACGGCTGCAAAAACTACGCCTTCGAAAACGCGACCGAGGCCAATGCCACGATTTTCCAAATTGTTTCGCCCAAGGTGCCCGTCGTCAATCTGCGCTACAAGATGCCCACGACCCAGGCCGCCACCAAGTTCGGATCGCCGCTGACCAAGTACCCGGCGATGTTGCGGTAGGGTTGCGGCCGGAGGCGGTCAGGCTCTCCGAGACCCCTTTGCGCGCGAAGTACGCGGAAATCAACTCGTTTCTCGACAAGCGTGCCGACCGTTGCGTTGACCTGCGAAGTCGCGCGCTTGCGACTCAACGGGTGCGCAAGCGGCGAACCGACGAAATCGTCAAGATTTTCCGCGGGGCCTACCCCGCAACCGCCGCCATCTCGGCCTCGACATCGGCGAGGCGGGCTTGCACGGCGGCCAGCCGCGGACCGCCGCCGCGCTGCCCCAGGTAGGCCACGAACGAGCGCAAGCCTGCGCCCAAGCGCACCAGGTCGCCCATCTCGCGCAGCATCTCCAGGCCTTCCTCAAAGGCTTCCGTGGCTTTGCGGTCGATGGCGGTGGCCCGCGCACCGCCTTCGCTCAACGCCCGAGTCCCCAGCACGCACGCGCGCACCACCAGGGCCCTTGCGACGGCCAGTCGAGCCCCAGACGACCGCGCGACATCGACGGCGCGCTCGCTGTCCAAGTCGGCGGTTTCCAGCGCGCTGCGCTCCAGCGAGATCGACGCCTGCACGCGGTACAGCCCAGAGTTGAGCTCCGGATCGTCCACTTCGCGGGCCAGGTCGGTGACGTCGGCCATCATCACCGAAGCCTCTTGCCACTCGCCGATGGTGATCGCGGTTTCGGCGCGCATCAGCGCTACTTCGAGTCGGCGATGGCGATCGCCAACCTCGCCTGCAAGCTGATACGCCTGGTCCCAGGCAGCAAACGCTTGCTTGTACTTGCCTTGCGCAGCGTGCACTTCGCCCAACACCAGGCGGGCCTCTGCCGCACCCCAGCGCTCTTGGATCTGGTCGCAGATCTGGTTGGCCTCAGCGACGGCATCCTGTGCATCGTGAAAGTGGCCGCGCCCCAAGTGCACGCGGGCAATGTTGCACAGCGAGCGGGCTACCACTCGGCGGTCTTGCGAACGGCGGCGCAGCGCCAGGGCCTTGAGGAACAGTTGCAGCGCGTTCTTGTAGGCGTTCTGTTCGCCGCGGATCAGGTGGATGAGGCCCATTTCGTCGCTGACGTCGGCGATCCAGCGGTGTGCCCCCACGACCTTGAGGTGGCGCGTCGCGGCCTCCAAGTTGGCGAAGGCAGCCTCATAGCGACCCGAAACGCGCGCGACCTGGGCAATCCGCAGTTGCACGATGCCGCAGCGCTGGTCGTCGTCCAAGCAGCGCGCCATGTGCATGGCGTCGAGCAGGACCTTGTCGGCTTCGACCACGCGCGACAGCCGCAACAGGCCACCGCCGTGGGCAGTCCGCAGGTCACAGGCAACATCGGCGTCGTCGGCGCCAGCGTTGCGGCTGCCGGCCGCGTACAACGCAATTGCCCGCTGCAGTTGGCCAACCATGCGCGCGGCGTTACCGGCCTCGAAATAGTGAAGCGCCGCTTGGCGGCCGCGCCCGCCCTGATCGAAAAGCTCTGCGATCCGGGCGTTGTCGCCAATCGGATCCTGGCGCGGTCGACTGGAGAACCACTGCGCCGCCAACCGGCTGAAAAGCTGACGCTTCTCGTCGTCCATCGCAGCCACCACCGCGGCCGGGTCGGTGGGATGGACGAAACTGAACTCGATCTCGCGGCCCAACCGAGACTCTTCAACAAAAACAACGACGTCCACGGCCTGCAATTGCAGCATGGCGCCCTTGAGCGCGTTGCGGTCGCGCTCGGTCAGGCTGTCGGCGCCGTCGTTGCGACCGCCGCGCAGCACCGAGAGTACGCCGCCAAACCAGCAGATCGGCCCAAACACTGCAGCGGCGTCGACGACCACGCGCAGGTCTTGCGGCAGTCGCGCGATGCGATCCGGCAAGCCGCCAGAGGTCTGACCACTGGCCGCCAGGGTATTGTGCCAAGAGGCCGAAACGCCGCGCTCGGTCTTGTGGTGCCAACGCCAGGCGCCGTCACGGTAGACGATGTCCTGGCCAGCCAGCATGCCGCGCAGGGCGTCGAGCAGGCGCTCTGGCGATCCGGCCGCGCTTTGGGCCAACTGCTCCGGCAAGCTCTGCGGCGCGCCGTTGACTTTCTTGAGCAATCGGCGGGCCAGCGCGGCCAGTGAAGGCTCATCCACCGACTCCAACCGCACCGACAGCGCGCCGAGGTCCTCCGCGGGCGGCTCGATGCTCTCAACCAACACGGCCACCGGACTGTGCACGGGCGAGTCGCGCAGGCCCTGCACAAACGCAGCCATCTCGTCGCTCGCGATGTTGTCCGCTTCGAGCTGGATGATGAGCGGCGCCTGTCGGGCGCAGTGCCGCAGGATGGCGCCGACCAACTGGCTCGCCACCTCCAGCGGCGGCTCGACGGCACCATAGTCTTCGCCGACAACGGTGCCGCGCAGCCCCAAAAGCGGCGCGATCAGCAGCAATGCATCCGCCGCGCGATCGGCGCCGAGCCAGCCCTGCATCCGCACATGCACCTGCGACCACGCATCACCCTGCCGCAACAGGCCTGGACCGCCCAACACTTCAAGCAGCACTTGGCCGCACAAAGTCGGCGGCCCGCCGGTGTGCACCGTGTGCGGCCGCACCCACATCAGGTTGCGCGAGGCCGGCGAGACGGCGCGATGCAACTCGAACAGCAACCGGGTCTTGCCGATGCCTTCTGCGCCGCTGACCCACACCAGCCCGAGCGATTTCTTGTTCAGGGCTTCGCGGATGCCGTTGTAGCTTTTCTCCAGGTCGGCGCGGCGGCCGACGAACGGCACTTGCGACCCAAAAATCGATGTGATTTCACTAACCGGCGGCACCACTGGTTGTGCGCGCACGCCAGGCGTGGTCGGAACCGCCGCGACTTCGTCGATTTCGTCGTCGTCGAGCGGCACCTGCACGGGCGTGGGCAGGCGCGGCGCCATCGGCTGACTCGGGGCCTTGGACATGGCATCGGCCGCGGCAGGCAACCATTGCGTTGCGCCCGTGGCTGCGTGCGATGATAGGTCCACCCGGGGGGCAGCGGCAACACTGCCCACAAGGGCCCGGTGGCTGCGGGTCACCGCGTTGGCACAGCCAAGCAGTTCACCCGCGGCCAGGCGAGGCGACGACCGCGAATTTTCCCTTGCGCCCGCAGCCGTGTCTGTGGCCGCGCTGCGCGCTGGTAGTCGAACTGGCGCCGAGACCTGACCATGCCCGAACCGACCTCTGCCCTCCACCTCGACCGCGTGCTGCGCGCGCTGCAGGGGCTTTGCCAAAGCGATCTGGGCGGCGAGCGCGCCCGTCAATTGCCGGCCGCCCGCGACCGCGCTCACGCCGAAACCTTGCTGGACGAAGTTGGGCAGGCTGAGGTGCTTTTGCAGGCCAACATCGCGGTCAGCGCGCCAAATCGCCTCGATCTGACGGCGCTTCTGGCACAAGCGACCGTTGGGGTCGCGCTTGGCGCGGCGGAACTGGCCGCCATCGGCAAGGTCGCGAGCCATGCGACGGCGCTGCGGCGGGCCGCCGCCAGCTGGCCAGCGGCTGCGCACGATTTGGGCGAACGCGCCCGCACGATGCCCGATGTGCGCCTGCTTGCGGAATTGCTGGCCGAATCCGTGGACGCCGAAGGCCACATTTTGGATACGGCAAGCCCGGAGCTTGCGCGCCTGCGGCAAGAGACGTTGACCCTAGCGGCCCGGCTGCGGCGGCGCATCGAAGCACTGGTTCGCGAGACCGACGCCGCCGGGCTGCTGCAAGACGACTACTTTACCCTGCGCGACGACCGCTACGTGTTGCCGGTGCGCCAGAGCGAGAAGCGGACGCTGGCTGGAATCATTCACGGATCTTCACAAACCGGCCACACCGTCTATGTCGAACCGCAAGAACTGGTCGAGGCGAACAACCTGCTGGCTTTGGCGTTCGACGCCGTGCGGCGCGAGGAGCACCGCATCCTTGCCGATCTGAGCGCACTGTGCGCGGGCAACGAGCAGCCATTGCAGGGCTGTGTCGAGGCATTGGCGACGCTCGACCTGCGCCTTGCCGCGGCCCGCCTGGCCCGCCAACTGCGCGCCCACCGGCCGACCTTTGACGACGATCGCCTGGAGCTGCCGGCGCTGCGCCACCCGGTGCTGGAGCTGGACGGCGCCCGACCGGTCGCCAATCGGCTGGCGATGGCGCGGACGGCGACCCGCTGGTGGGTGGTTTCGGGGCCCAATGGCGGCGGCAAGACGGTGATGCTGACCGCTCTGGGCTTGTGCGCCGAAATGGCGCGCCGCGGCTTGTACGTGACGGCGACCGCCGATGCCACCCTGCCCTGGTTCGACGCGGTATGGGCGGTCATTGGCGATGCGCAGGACTTGGAGCGCGGTCTGTCCACCTTTGAAGGCCACTTGCGGCTGGTCGGCGACACGCTGCAGCGCTGCGAGCGCACGCCGAGGTCGCTGGTCCTTTTCGACGAATTGGCGACTGGACCCGAGCCGTTGGCCGCGAGCGCGCTGGCTACCGCCATTTTGGAGCGCGCCGCTGCCAACTCGCCGCTGACTTGGGGCGCGGCGACCACCCACTTTGAGGCGTGCAAGCTTTTGGCGCTGCGTCACGATGCGTTTGTCAATGCCGCGCTCGGCCGCGATCCCAAAAGTGGCGCGCCGACCTACGTGCTGGAACTCGGCCAGATCGGCACCTCAGACCCGCTGGGCCTTGCGCGCCGGGTCGGACTGGCGGCCAGCCTGGTCGACCGCGCCAGCCAGCTGATGGGCAGCGCCGGCTCGGAACTGGAAGCGATGCTGCAGACCTTGCACCACCAGCAGGCGGCGCTGGACGAAGAGCGGGCGCGGTTGCGCCACGCCCAGGCGCAACTGGACCACGCGCGGGTGCTGCGGGACGATCAGCGCCACACTGAGCGCCGCGCCGCCGATCGGCGCATCGAGCGGGCGGCGCAAGAGACCATGGCGCACCTGCAAGACCTGGCGCGCCAGATTGAGACCGCGCGCAGCCAGCTTGCAGACGCAGACCGCGCCCAGCTGCAGGCGCTCGCCAAGGTCGCGTCGCAGGGGTTGAGCCAGGCCGAGGGCATCGCTGCGCAGGCGCGCGGAGCACCGGGGGGCCAGCCAATACGAAAACCGCTGGATATCCAGGCCTTGCGGCCAGGCGTTGCCGTGTTTCACAAGGGACTGGGCAAAGTCGTGGTGGTCGTCGAGTGGCCGGGGCGCGGCGAGCGGGTCAAGGTCGCGGCGGGTGGACTCGAATTGTGGTCCGAGATCGCAGAGTTGCTGAGCGCGAACCCCTCGGAGATGCCCAAACCGGCGCGCGTCCCCGATCCCGAACGCAAGCCGCGCCGCGATCCGGCGGACAAAAGCGTGCCGCGCGACGACCTCGCCGCGCCGCAGTCGCTGCAAGAGGCGGCGCTGATCCTGCGCACGACCGAAGCGACGGTGGACCTGCGGGGCATGCGGGTCGACGAGGCGCTGCTCGCCGTCGACCGCCACCTGGACCAGTGCGTACTGCGCGGCGGCGTGGGCGCGTGCGTGGTGCACGGCCAGGGCACCGGCGCGCTCAAGGTTGCGGTGCGCGACCACTTGCGCAAACACCCGCAGGTCGCGGAGTTTCGCGCGGGCGACCGCCACGAAGGTGGCGACGGGGCGACGCTGGTGTGGCTGGCGCGGTAGCCAGGCGGCTCGGCGCGTCCGCAAGCCGGAAGGTTCATCTCCGGGTCGCCCTTGAACGCACAGCATTGGACAGCCTCTGAATTAGGCCACCCGATCCGATCACACGCCCGGTTTGGCCACGTGTTGCGGATCACCGCCGTGTCGCACTATTCTGCGCGCCCTTGCCCGCCGGCTTGACCCAGCCGCCAGGGCAGACTGCACCCAATTGCCGCGCCTGCTCGCGGCGTCCAGCACGGCACGCGCGCGGGCCAGGCGAAGGAGCAAACACGTGCCGTTTGACGTCTCTCGACTGAAATCTTGCGGCCAGGACGTACG
>CAXRHS010000062.1:0-2836 GCA_964230235.1 Myxococcota bacterium | reverse complement strand
GCGGTTGTCGCGAACCGAGCCCGGGCGCGCACAAGCGCTGGGCGCTGAGCTGGTCCGCAGAGCCGGTGGCGTGCTCGGCGGCGCGGAGCGCCCGGTGGCGGGCGCGCAAAGCCCGACGGCGCCGACGCTGGGCGATCAGCGCAACTGGCTGGCTGCGCTCGGCAATAGCGGCGATCCGGCGGCGTTGCCGGTGCTGCTGCAACACCTGGCGTCGCCCAAAGAGGCCTTGCGGCTGGCGGCCGCCCACGCCCTGCGCTTTCAGAACCCGCAAGACTGCAAGGAGCAGATGGCGTATGCCTTGAGCAACGACGAGTCGGCCGACGTGCGGGCGGCGCTGATGCACGCCGCGCGCTACATGGGCCCGGCGCAGCTGGCGACCCTGGTCGAAAAGGCGCTGCGCTTCGACAAGGCCGAGCTGGTGCGCATCGAAGCCGCGTACACGGTCGCGTCGTGGTCGGCCACCGCGCCAGGGCTGCGCAAAATGCTGGCAGCCGCGTTGGCGGCAGAGAAGTCGGCAAAGGTGCAAAAGGCCATCGAGAACTTGCTGGCGCCGGCCAAGCCTGCCAGCGACAACGGATCGGGGGCTGGCAAGTGACCTCAGGGTTCAGAAGGTCACCGCAATCTGGCGGTAGGGTCGGCTTGCTGTGGCTGGCCCTGACAACTGTTGCCGCGGTTGGCTGTGGCGATTCGTTGACCTGCGCCGCTGGCACGACGTTGAAAGACGGGGCGTGCGTCGCCCACGCACCTTCGCCTTGCGGGCCGGGCACGACCTTGCAAGGCAACCAGTGTGTTGCGGTGGCCGATGCCCAGGTTGCGGCCGATGGCAACGCGCAAACAGACCAGGACGCGCTCGACGCCGGGGCAGAAACGGGCGACAGCGGCGACAGCACCGCCGCGCCCGACGGCACGGACGACGCGGCGCCCGACGGCAGCGACGACACCGCCCTCGACACGACTGACGCGGCGGATGGTGCTGGGTGCGTGCCGTTCTGCGTCGGCAAGGTCTGCGGCGACGACGGCTGCGGCGGCTCGTGTGGCGCCTGCAAGGATCCCGCCAAGCCGACCTGCGACCCGAACGGCCAGTGTGTCCAGGTGTGCGTTCCGGCGTGCAGCGGCAAGGCCTGTGGACCCGATGGCTGCGGCGGCAACTGCGGGGCGTGCGGCGCCGCGTCTACCTGCACCATCGCTGGTGTGTGCCTGCCCAACGCTTGGACCTGCAAGGCCGACTGGTTTGCCGATGGCGAGGTCTGCGACTGCGGGTGTGGCGCCGCCGACATCGACTGCAGCAAACCGGGCACACCGCTGGCGGGCTGTAACGCCCTGCAAACGTGTGACCCGTCTGGCAAGTGCGCGGACAAGGTGCCCAAGGCCTGGACTTGCGCGCCCAATAGCTACGATGCGTTGGACGCCTGCGACTGCGGCTGTGGCGCGCCGGATCCCGACTGCAAGTACGACACGCTGCCGGTCACAGGCTGCGCCGGGCTGAACGCCGCCTGCGACGCCACCGGAACTTGCGCGACCTGCGTGCCCGCCTGCACCGGCAAGGCCTGCGGCGACGACGGCTGCGGCGGCGTCTGTGGCGTGTGCAAGACCGGATCGGCCACGGCGTGCCTACAGGGCGCGTGCGTCGACCCGTGCAAGCCCAAGCCGATCGCCTGCGGCCCCAATGCGTGCGGCGACGACGGCTGCGGCGGCACCTGTGGCAGCTGCGCCAAGGGTTCGAGCTGCGTCGCCGGCCAATGCGCGGTCGACGCCAAGCCCGCCGACCCGACCTCGTGCCTGGGCCACTGTGGCAGCACCGCGCCGGCCGGGTGCTACTGCACGCCGGGCTGCAAGGCCGCGGGCTTGTGCTGCACCGACTTTGACGCCACCTGTGCCTGCAAGCCTAATTGCGCGGGCAAGGCGTGTGGCAGCGATGGCTGCGGCGGGTCGTGCGGCAGCTGCCCGGCTAGCACCTCGTATTGCAACGACAAATTCCAGTGCGACGCCACCTGCGTCCCCGCCTGCAAGGGCAAGGCGTGCGGCGACGACGGCTGTGGCGGGTCGTGCGGCAGCTGCGCGGCGGGCAGCAAGTGCAGCCTCAACGCCCAGTGCGTGCCGGCCAACTGGACCTGCGACGCCTACGCCTACGGCGACAAGCAAGGCTGCGACTGCGGCTGCGGCGCGCCGGACAGCGACTGCGCCAGTGCCGATGCGCCCGTGCTCGGCTGCCCGACCGCGCAGAGCAAGTGCAGCGCCCAGGGCGTTTGCGCCGTGACGTTCTGCACGTCGAACGCCGACTGTTCGGCCGGCAAGTGGTGCGTCGGCGTCTACTCGAGCGGCAACGGCAAGTTTGCGGGCGTGTGCGAGGCGCCAGTCGCCGCGGGCTTGCCGCCCGGCGTCGGCTGCCAATTCGATGCGCAGTGCGCGAGCCTGGTGTGCCTCGCGGGCCAGTGCCGCGCCTACTGCAAGGCCGACATGGACTGCGCCGTCGGCCAGCTGTGCCTGGGCGTACCGGTGACCCAGAGCGGCCTGGGCGCCACCACCGGCTTTGCGGCGGTCTGCGTCGCCGTGCCGGGGACCCAGAAAGCGTGCACCTCGCAAGCGGCGTGCGCGCCAACCAAAGAGGTGTGCACGGCGCAAGTCGATGCCAAGACGCTCGGGCCGCGCTACGTGTGCGCCTACCCCGGCGCCAGCAAGGCCACCGGGTCGTCGTGCGCGGCATTCGGCTGTCCGCAGAGCCAGTTCTGCGCCGCGACCGCCAAGGCGTTTGTGTGCAGCGCCGTGTGTCCGGGCGGCGATGGCGACTGCGCGGCGGGGCAAAAGTGCCAGCCGTTCGATTTCCACACCGCCGGGA
>CAXRHS010000061.1:0-3521 GCA_964230235.1 Myxococcota bacterium | reverse complement strand
GTAACGGTTGGGGCCTTGAGCGCGCCAACCGGCAGCAGGTCCGAGGCCACGGTCGCGATCTGCCCGCGGCTGCGATCGAGGGTCACGACCAGGCTGCGGTCGAGCACCGGCACGCTGCGCGACCCTACCTGGGCAGCCAGGCCCAGTCGAACCGTGTCGCGATCGCGACTAGCGGAGCGCTCGATGAGCTGCAATTGGAGCGCCGCCACGCCCCACACAGCGGCATGCGCGCGGGCAAAGGCCAACGCCTGCGCGGTCGGATCGGCGCCGTGCGCTGGCTCCTGCAGACCGGTCAGCAACGCCGGGCCCGGCAAATTGGCTTGCCAGGTAGCGTCCGCGTCCGGATTCGCGCGCCGCAACTGCAGCAAGGCGCGCTCTGCCGCAAACCGGACGCGGGCGAAGGTCGCCACCGCAGGCTCGGCCTGTGCCGCCGCCGCGACCAGCGCAGCCGCGATCACGCCAAAAATCCATCGTGTCTTTGCCATGTTGGCCCAACACCCCGTCAACGGGGCGCGGCAGTGTAGAGACGGCGGCGTGGGCCGGTCAAGCGAATGCGCGCGCGGTCAGGCGGCAACTAGATGGCGCGTCTCGCGCAAACCCGCGCATTGACAAGCAAGGGCAGCCTTGACTACCCTATTTGGCCCTCGCCGGGCTGCGTGCCTGGCTCTGTCCAATCGGCCAGGTTGGCCGTCGGACCCGTGCACTCGTTTTCGTGCGTCGAGCCAGACCGGATTTCGGCCACCGCCACGTCGGCCGGTGTGCAACGGGTCGGCCGCGAGATTTTCCCCCACCGTGCCAGCAAGCAAGCGTCGCTGGACCAGGAGCGAACCCAAGATGAAGCGCGTCCTTTCCCTTACTTTCGCATCCGCGGCCGTGACCGCGCTGGTCGCCGCGGGCTGCGGCACCGACTCGGGCTCGTCGGGCACCGGCTCCACCGCCGACGTTGCCACAACGACTGACGCGGGCGCGACCGGCGACAGCGCGGCCGACACCGGCTCTGGCGTTGGCGCGGGCGACACGGGCGCCAAGGCAGACGGCACCACGGCTGAGACTTCGGGTACCGACACGGCCAAGGTTCCGTGCGGCGGCACCTGCAAAGCCGACGAGACCTGCGACGCGGCGACCGACAAGTGCGTGGCCAAGCCAAAGGTCGGCTGCGACCCGGCGTGCAAGGCCGGCGAGTATTGCGACCTGGTGGAAAAGAAGTGCAAGGCGCAGACCTGCGCGTTCCCGACCGCTTGGGGCCCGACCGTGCAGAAAGTGTCGATGCTCAAATTGCCGCCCGGATCGGAAGGCTGTGACCTCGACGGCGACGGCAAGGTCAACAATGCCCTGTCCACGGCGCTTTCGGCGTTCCTGGGTCAGGCCAATGGCCCGCTGGACAAGAGCGTCAAGGACGGCACCATCGTGCTGGCCATGGAGACGGCCGCCTACAAGGCGGACGGCAGCGATTTCAGCACGAACATGCTGGTCGGCGACGTCGAAGAGTCGAACAAGACCTGCGATCTGGTCAGCGAGACCGCCAACTGCAAGTACACCATCAGCCCCAACAGCTACGACCCCAAGGCGACCACGCCGGCCTGCCCGGCCGTCATTTCGTTCCCGAACATGAAGGTCAAGGCCGGCAAGCTCACCGGCGGCGGCAGCAAGCAGATCTTCCAGTTCACCCTGCCCATCAGCACCTTTGCGCTGACCCTGAAGATCACGCAAGCGCAACTGGAAGGCGACGTCAGCGGCACCACCGGCTGGGACGCGACCAAGAAGGGCAAGATCTGCGGCGCCCTGGCCAAGAAGGACATTGAAGAAGCCATCAACGCGCTGCCTGAGGAGCAACTGGCGGCGCTGGGTGGCAAGGCCGCGGTGGCCAGCCTCATCGGCAGCCTGCTCAAGACCGACATCGACGCCGACGGCGACGGCACCAAGGAGTCGGCTTCGGTCGCCATCCTGTGGGAGTCGGTCAAGGGCTCGATCACCGGCATGACCCCGGCCAAGAAGTAGCGCGCAGCCGGGCAAGCCCCGGATGCAACGCGGTGTGCGACCTGCGGCGGCCAGCGGATCCAATCCGGCGGCCGCCGCAGGCATTTTTGAGGTACGGAAGTTGGGTCGGCAGGCCGCGTGCCTGGATGCTTGGATGCTTCGGGCCGTTGCAAGCCCTGTGGACGTGCGCTAGTATCGCGTGCCGCGGATTCCGCTGGGGCAACCACACGCCGCGGCGGCACCCGGTCCGCTGTGCCGCTAGGCTGCGGCGCGTCACCGTGCGTGGCGCGTACCTGCATGGCCAGCAACGCCAAGACTCGGCGTCACCAACTCGACCCCCGGCGACGGCTACGCCGCCGATGACCCGGCGGTCTGGCCGCGCGCATCCACTGTGGGTGCAGCCTCCAACTCCCCGCGTCTGTCTTTTGTCCTTCCTGGAGCGTTTTCATGAGCTTTTACATCCAGCGCGACGGCCAGCCCAAGGAATTCTCGATCGAGGCGCTTGTCGACATGGTCAAGAACGGCAGCTTGCGCTCCGACGAATTCGTGTTCGACGGCCGTATGCAGAAGTGGGTCGGCGCGACCCAAGTGGCCGAACTGGCCGACGCCTGGCAGTCGGCCAAAGGCGGCGGCGGCGCGGCCAAGGGCGGAGCGGCTCCGGCAGCAACTCCGGCGATGGCGCCGGCTGGCAGCGGCGACAAGAAGCGGTCGAAAAAGTTCAGCGAGACCTCGTGGTTCATGTCGGCGGTGACCTACGAAGAAGGCGGCCTGACGCCAAGCGAGTTGGCGCCGATGGAAGCAGGCGACAAGTTTGAGAACCTGCCGCCCGTGCCCGACGAACTGCGCAAGAAGTTCTCGCTCTCGGTCGCGGACATCGACGACAAGCCGGCCGCCAAGAAGAAGTAGCCCGATGGCTGCGCCCGCGCTCGCCGACCGGAGGCTGACTGAAAAACCGGCGGCGATTCGCGCTGTTGTAGCAGGGCGGCGCAACTGGCGTGCGAGTCCCTCTGCGCGCGATCAAAATCGCTCACTGGTATCACCAGCTTGCAGCCGTGTGCCCTTCGGCGTGCGGAGCATTGGATGACGCGGCTTCGCCCGCTGCCGGGGACGGACCTGCGGTTGACGCCGGTCGGGCTGGGCTGTTGGGCGTTGGGCGGCCTGTGGTGGGGCAAACCGGTCGACGACAGGACCGCAGCAGATACGCTGCACGCCGCGCTGGATCACGGCATCAACTGGGTCGACACCGCGCCGCTGTATGGCCACGGCCGCGCCGACGAGTTGCTGGCGCAGAGCCTGGGCGCACGGCTGCGCGAAGTGGTGGTAGCGACCAAGGTCGGCGTGCGCTGGGATGGCCCCGGGGCGCATGCCCGCAGTGACCTGACGCCGGCCTACGTGATGGCCGATGTCGAAGCGAGTCTGCGCCGGCTGCGCTTGGAGCGAATCGATCTGCTGCAAGTGCACTGGCCGTGCGAAAGCGCGACGCCGATCGATGAAACGGTGGCCGCGCTGATCGGCTTGCAACAGGCCGGAAAAATCCGCCATTT
>CAXRHS010000060.1:0-4529 GCA_964230235.1 Myxococcota bacterium | reverse complement strand
GCCAAACGGCACTTTGCGGTCGGGCACTTGATCGGCCAGAAAGATGCCCCAGCGGTAATCGGGCATGCGCACGTAGTCGAACTGCGCCCAGTCATCGCCAGAAACGCCAATCGCGGTGCGAAGATAGATGTCCTTGTCCTGGAAGCCGTCGGGCCCCATCTCGTTCCACCACGACAAGTAGTGCGGCTGCCAGTGCTCCAACGCACGCTGCAGGCGGCGGTCGCTGTGCAGGTTGACGTTGTTGGGGATTTTGGCGTTCAGGTCGAAAGAACTCATCAGGCCTCAGCCACACAAACGGTGCAAAAGCGCACCGCAAAGGGGCGGTATGGTGCCGCAAAACCCCGTATTCGCGCAAGGACGAACTGTCGCGGCCCGCGCGAAGCAACGTCACATCTAGGTCACATTGGTCACGGTCAGCGCGGCCGGCGGCCCCTGTTGCCCTTTGTCGCGGCTGTCCTAGACTGCACACGGCCGCGCACCAAGGTGGCCGAGTTCCACCCCACCGACCGACGAGCGACGATGGCGACAGGCAACCAGGATCGACAAGACCACGGCGTGCTGCTGGCCTCGCGCCACCGGGTCAAGCGCCCCCCCCTGTACAACGTCGTGCTGCACAACGACGACTACACGACCCAAGAGTTGGTGGTCGAAATCCTGCGCACGTTCTTTCACAAGACCGAAGCGGAAGCGATGACCATCATGTTGCTGGTACACCACAAGGGCAATGGCGTCGCCGGCACCTACACCCGCGACCTGGCCGAGTCCAAGGTGGCGCAGGTGACCGATTTCGCGCGCGGCCAGGGGGCGCCGCTCAAGCTCACCACTGAACCGGCGACGTGAGCGCCCGGGAGACTGCATGTTGAGCATCGAACTTGAAATCGCCATCCAGGTCGCTGCCGAGGAGGCGCAGTCGCGCCGCCACGAGTTTTTTGGCCTGGAGCACATGCTGTATGCGCTTTTGCACGATGCGCACACCGCGGCAGTCATCGCCCATTGCAGCGGCGACGTGCCCACTTTGCGCATGCAGGTCGAGGCATTCCTGGCCGCCGACGTGGTACCGGTGCCCGGCGAAGACCCGGTGCAGGCGCAGCCGACGATTGGCCTGCACCGCGTCATCCAACGCGCGGCGCTGCACGTGCGCGGCGCGGGCAAAAAGACGGTGACCGGCGCCAACGTGCTGGTCGCGATGTACGCCGAAGAAGACTCGCACGCCGTGTTTTTTCTGCTGCAAGGCGGGGTGACGCGCTTGGATGTCGTGTCGTACCTGTCGCATGGCGGCGACGAGGCCGGACCCATGCAGCGCTTGCCGGGCGCGGGCGGCGGCGGCGATGAGGACGACGACGACGACGACAACGACGGTGACAAAGCCGCGGCGGCCGACGGCGAAAAGGGCGGGCCGCTGCAGCAGTATTGCCAAAACCTGAACGAGGAAGCGCGCGCCGGCCGCATCGACCCACTGGTCGGCCGCGACAACGAACTGCAGCGGATGGCGCAAGTGCTTTTGCGGCGGCGCAAGAACAATCCGCTGCTGGTTGGCGATTCGGGCACCGGCAAGACCGCCATCGTCGCCGGCCTGGCCAAGGCGATTGTCGAGGGCAAGGCGCCGCCGCCGCTTTTGCAGACCGAGGTGTGGTCGCTCGACTTGGGGGCGCTCCTGGCCGGCACCAAGTACCGCGGCGACTTCGAAAAGCGCCTCAAAGGCGTGCTCGCGGCCCTGGCCGACAGGCCCAACACCATCCTGTTTATCGACGAACTGCACACCATTGTCGGCGCCGGCGCCACCAACGGCGGGTCGATGGACGCCAGCAACCTGCTCAAGCCCGCCCTGGCCAATGGCCAGCTGCGCTGCATCGGCAGTACGACGTATGAGGAACACCGCACCCACATTCTCAAGGACAAGGCTTTTGCGCGGCGCTTTCAAAAAGTCGACGTCGGCGAATTGTCGGTCGACGACACCGTCGCCGTGCTCAAAGGCCTGCGCAAGCACTACGAAGACCACCATGGCGTCAA
The DNA here is from genome assembly GCA_964230235.1 of Myxococcota bacterium. Lineage (GTDB taxonomy): Bacteria > Myxococcota_A > UBA9042 > UBA9042 > UBA9042 > SXRM01. The sequence goes on along the minus strand of CAXRHS010000060.1, from coordinate 2,519 downwards.
CTACAGCGATGCCGCGCTGGTGGCTGCCGCGACGCTGGCTGGCCGCTACCTGACAGACCGGCGGTTGCCCGACAAAGCCATCGACGTCATGGACGAAGCGGGCGCCGCCGCCCGCCTGCAAGCGGCGCGTGCCGCAGCTGCCAAGAAAGCGCTGCTGCCCGCCGACACCGAAGAGCCGCCGCCGCTGCCGCCGCGGTTGCGCATCGCGGCCAAAGACATCGAAAAAGTGCTGTCCAAGATGGCGCAGATTCCCGAGCGCCAGGTGTCGCACGACGACAAGTCGGCGCTGCACGACCTGCACGCGCGCCTGGCCGCGATGGTGTTTGGCCAGGAAGACGCGGTGGCGCAAGTGGTCACCGCCATCAAGGTCGCGCGCGCGGGCCTGGGCCACCCGACCAAGCCGATGGGCTGTTTCTTGTTTACCGGCCCGACCGGCGTCGGCAAGACCGAACTGGCCAAGCAACTGGCGGCGGTGCTGGGCTTGCAGTTCTTGCGCTACGACATGAGCGAATACATGGAGCGCCACACCGTTTCGCGGCTCATCGGCGCGCCGCCCGGCTACGTGGGTTTCGACCAGGGCGGTCTGCTGACCGAAGCGGTGAGCAAGACCCCGCACGCGGTGCTGCTGCTGGACGAAATCGAGAAAGCTCACCCCGATGTTTTCAATGTGCTTTTGCAGATCATGGACCACGCGGCGCTGACCGACAACAACGGCAAGTCCGCGGACTTCCGCCATGTGGTGCTCATCATGACCAGCAATGTCGGCGCGCGCGACCTGGAAAAGGGCCGGGTGGGTTTTGCGGACATGGGCAGCCCCGGCGGCGATGACGACAAGGAATTCAAGAACTTGTTTTCGCCGGAGTTTCGCAACCGGCTCGACGCCCGCGTCAAGTTTGGGCGGCTCAGCCCGGAGACCATGCGCAAAGTGGTCGACAAGTTCCTGGCCGAACTGCAGGGCCAACTGCACGACCGAAAGGTGGTGCTCGATGTCAGCAGCGCGGCCAAGACCTACCTGGGCGACAAAGGCTACGACCCCAAGATGGGGGCGCGGCCGATGGCGCGGCTCATCCACGACGAACTGCGGCGGCCGCTGGCCGACGAAGTGCTGTTCGGCAAGCTGCAGAAGGGCGGCACGGTAACCGTTGATGTCGAAGACGTGCCGAGCGCTGCCGCCGACGAGGACGCGACGCCAAAGGTGCGCTTGAAGCTGACGTGCAAAGCGCGCGAAGACAAGAAGGTGGCAGTGACGGCGTAGCGGCTGGCGTCAGGCGAGCGCAGCCACCACGGCGGCCACCAGCACATCGACCTCGGGCAGCTTGGCTTTGCCCTCTTCGGCGCGCGGCGGCACCACGATGCAGCCCAGGTTGGCCAATTTTGCCAGCGATTGCCGCAAGATGCTGTTGACCATCGAGCCGTGCATGGTCGGCGCCAGCAACACTTGCGCCCGACCGGCTTCGAGGTCGCCCAGCGCACTGGCGAGCGTGGTGGTGACTGCATTGTCCGCGATGCCGGCGGCCAACTTATTGATGGTGCTATAGGTCGCCGGCGCCAGCAGGTACGCGTCGGGCTGGGTCTCGACGTGCTGGGCGCGGCCGTCCAGCGCCGTCACCACCGACGACAGTGCGGACCACTGCAGCGCATCGGCGGTCACAAACTGCATCGCAGTCGGGGTGGCAAATACGTAGACGCGCGCGCCGGCCGCGCGCAGGGCCCGGCACAGGTCTGGCGCGCGGTAGGCGGCGATGCCGCCAGAGAGCAACAGCGCCACCGTCTTGCCGACAAGCGCGTGCGAGGCGACCCGAACCGAGCGGTCGCCGGCCAGCGGTGAACCGAGGTTCCAGCGAAAGTCGTCGGGCGTGACCACCGGGCTAGCCTTGTGGCGGCCCGCAAGGCGGGCCCTCGATCTTCAAGTTGTCGATGAGCACGCCAAAGCCTTCGTTGGCGACCTGGTCCTTGGTGTCGAAGCGGATGACGACCGCGAACTGCGCTCCGGCGAGCGGCGCAATCTGGCTGACGGTGGCCGACAGGTCGATGGTGACCTTGTGCCAGCTTTTCAGCAGGATGTCGCCGGGTTTGGTCCAGGCCACCGCGGAGGCGCAATTGGGGGCGCACTTGCCAGCCTGGACCACCTCGACCGACAGGATGTCGTAGGCGTTGCCGGTCTCGGTGTCCATGAACAAGTCAAAGGTCAGGGTGAACTTGGCGTTGGCACCGGGCGAAGGCAAAGGTGGCAGGGTCGCGGTGCCAGACGAGTGGCCAAAATTGAAGTTCTTGGCCTGATCGTCGCCGTAGTACAGCGCAAACGTGCCAGATGGAAACGCGCAGGCCGGATTGCCGGGTGGACAGGCGGACTGAGCGAGCACTTGCCAACCCTGCGACGGATTGACCGAGTTGAGCAGGCCGATGCTGTTGGTCTTGCCGTCATCGAATTTGTCTTCAAACACAACAGCGTTGCAGCATTGGGGGATACCCGCATAGGTGCAACTGTTGGTCGACAAGGTGCAGGCATCCGAAGTACA
>CAXRHS010000059.1:0-5683 GCA_964230235.1 Myxococcota bacterium | reverse complement strand
GTGCGGTGGACGAGGTGACAGCGGCGGCATTGCGGTTGATCGGCGCGCTCCAGACCACGGCAGCGCCACGGGATCGGCACACCGAGGCTGAACGTGCCAAGGAGCGGTCGCGGCTGCGGTTTTCGCGCGACTTGCGGGACGAATTGCCGCGGGCGCCGCAGCGCCGGCAGCCTGCGGTCACGGACTAGGTAGAATCAGGGCGCGTACGCGACAGCGAACAAGTGGGAAACCATGTCCGGATGGCCCGCAGTCGTCGACCCACCGTCGCCGCGGCACGCGATACCCAGCGTGTGCTTGCCCGCTGGAATTGTGCGGTACATGCGCACGCGGTCCCACATCTGCCATTGGCCACCGACGTACACAAGGCCTTCTTGCCAACTGTAGTTGACATTGTCCGGTTCACCGGTGGACACCGGCTTGTCGTCGACCAGGAAGCGGCAACCGGTGTGCGAGCTGTTGGTCAGCGGAATCGAGGCGCCCAATTCCACCGGTCCACCCGTGGCGATGAACTCGAACTTGTTCAGGCCTGTGCCGGCCGTGCTGCCGTTGAGTGTGGTCCAAGTCGAATTGCTGACGCTGTAGCTTTTGCGTTCGACGCCTGTGTAGACCTTGGTTGTGGCGTTGCCGTCGCTTGCGGGCTTGTACGCCCACACCGCTGCGTGCGCCGAAATGCGGCTATTGGTCAAGTACGAGGGCGCGGAGTCCGTCAAGCATTGCACCGTCAGGGTGTGCGGGCCAGCCGGCACCTTGGTGTACACGCGGGTGCGGTTCCACACGTTCCACTGGCTGGTGACGTACTGGATGCCCTCTTGCCAGCCGTACGTCAATACGTCGATGTCGTCCTTGCCGGCCGGTACGCCGTCAATCAACGGCCGGCAACTGGAGTGCGAGCCGCCCGTCATCGGAATCGACAGGGCAACGCGCACCGGGCCGCCTTGGGCGACGAACTTGAGCGACAGACCGTTGACGTTGGTGAACTGGTTGGTGCTGCCCAGGGTCTGGTTGGGAATCGACGCGACCTGGTAGACCTTGACCTCGCCATTGGCGTTGTCGTCGTAGGGAACGACGTGACCGGTCGTCACCATCTCTTCGTGGCCGATGCGCGACCCGCCGCCTTGGCCGGCCGCATCGTTCAGACATTCGAAGGACAGCAGGTGGCTGCCCGCCGGGATGCCCTCGTAGACGCGCGTCGGATTCCACATGCGCCAAATTGCGCCGCTTTGGTAGGTGTACGTCAACCCGTCTTGCCACTTGTAGGTGGTGTCTGACACCGAGTACAGGCCCGCGGGCAGGGCGTCGATGAGCGCACGGCACGTCCGGTGCGAACCAGCATACATCGGCGACGAGAACGAAATCTGCACCGGCCCGCCGGTGGCCTGAAACGGCAACACCATGCCCGGCACCGTTCGCCACGAATCGGTGTAGTCATCCCAGCCGTAGAATTTTCCCGACTTGTGGGCGATGCGCGACCCGAGCGTGCCCTTGGTCGCCGTCTGACCCGTGATGCTGCCTTCGACAATCAAGTCGCCCTTGACCAGAATCTTCTTGCTCGACATGGTCTTGACGTACATCGCCCACGAGAAATCGCCGTCGGTCGTGCCCACGTTCTGGTTCTTGAGCGGGTCCTTGACGATGATCGACCAGTTGCCGGCAATGTTCTTGCCCAGCCAGTCGCCGTCGAGGTCGCCCTTGGCCAGCGGCGTATCTTTGTTGAAAAGGGCCTTGAGCGTCTGACCGGTCTTGGATCCTTCGTACAGCGTGTACGGTGTCGACATGCCCGGGCCGAAAAGCTCGATTTTGATTTTGCTCAAATCCGAGTTGAACACATCGACTTCGACCCACACCGCCTGCGCGATGCCGACGTCCGGGAACACGATGGTGTCGGTGGTGCCGGCGCCGTTGCCGTCTGGAATCGGCACCTTGACGCCGCCCGCGTACTTGTCCGTGAACTGGTTGTTGATGAGACCGTTGCTGACTTCATCAATAAAATCCGGAGGAATATCCAGCTTGCCGCAGTCGAGCGAGCCGTCGGCTTTGAAGCCTTTGAGCACGAGGCCAGTGCCGCAGCTGCTGCCCAACTTGGCCATTGCCGGCTTGCCGGTGAGGTCGCCGTAGTTGCCGGTCTTGGCGACGTCCGCCAGTTGCGGCTTGTCCTTGAGATCGTTGAAGCTGCCACTGGCGGCGACGGCGGCCAGTGACGCTGCCTTGACGTAGTCGCCGAGGTCCGAGGTCTTGGCGTAGTTGCCGAGGTCGGCCGACTTGGCGTAGCCGGAGAGATCACTGGTCTTTGCGTAGCCCGACAGGTCGCTGGACTTGGCGTAGGGTTGCAAAACCGCCGCGTCGAGCGCACCCGCCTTGATGCAAGCGGTGCAGTCCAGGCCATCGGCGACGGCGGCGCGTTGGGCGAACAGGCTCGCGCCGACCGCCTGACGCGGCAACTCGGGGTCGGTCGCGACTGCGACGCCCAGCCACAGTGTCGCGCCGTTGATCGCCGCTGCCGCCAGCGGCGTCTTGCCGCCCAGCTGATAGCTGAACTGGCCGGCCTTGACCGCAACCGTCCCCGCTTCCGTCCATAGCGCGCTGCCGCCGGTTTGCTGGCCATACAGCGAGAAGGTCGCGTTGTAGTTTCCGTCTGCTGCGGGACCACCGCCAGCGGAAAGGAGTACGCCCTCGACCTGCGCGAACGACGGCACCGCCGCTTGCACAGGGCCAACCCAGGCCGCGCACGCCAGGGCGGCGACGACCAACCGAGCGATCCGCTCAAATCGCATGGAAACCTCTCTGTTTGTCGGATTACTTGCGCGCCAGGGGACGTCGGCACGCGAGGCGGCAAACCGCGGTAGTGTCGCCATGCCCGCCAAGTGGGTCAAGCCCCGCGCGGTGCAAAAGCGCAAACTGTGTCGCGTCGTTGCTTGACCGGTCGCGTGCTGGGGTCCAAGATCGCGCCGCGCACCGCCGCTTCAGGCGGGTAGCTCGGTGGGTGCCGACCGTGGCGGAAGATTCGGCGCCAGTTGCCGCAGACGAAAGCGAATCGCCGACCTTGGCGTTGGCGAGCGCAAGCCCCGTTTTGGCAATGCGCTATTGCCCGCAGTGTCGGACGCCTACCCCTGCCCGCCATTGTCCCGCCGACGGCACAACCACGTTTGAACTGCGCGGCGTCGATGTCGCCAAGGCCACGCAACTGCCGGCGGGCACCGTCATCGCCGGTCGCTACCGCATCGAAAATCGCCTCGGCAAAGGCGGCTTTGGTGCCGTGTACGAGGCCCGCCACACCGCGAGCGGACAGCAGGTGGCGCTCAAGCTCTTGGCGCTCGACCCCGAAGACGCCGGCGAAGAGACCTATTTCCGCTTCTTTCAAGAGGCGCGCGTCACCGCCGGCCTGCGCCACCCCAATACAGTGCGCCTGTACGATTTCGGCCAGGACGACGACGGCGTGCTGTACATGGCGATGGAGGTGCTGCGCGGTCCCACCCTGGAAAAGCACCTCAAGAACCTGCGCAAGATGGGGCAGGTGATGACCGAGGCGCAGGCCGCGCTGCTCGGCGTCCAGGTGCTCAAGTCACTGCAGGAGGCGCACGACGCCGGTCTGGTCCACCGCGATCTCAAGCCCGACAACCTGATCTTGCACGACGTCGGCGAAGACGAACCGGTGGTCAAGGTGCTCGACTTCGGCATCGCGCGTCAGCGCGATTCGGGCATGACCCAGGGCGCGCGGTTGATGGGCACGCCGATGTACATGAGCCCGGAGCAGTGCTACGGCGCCACCGACCTCGACGCGCGCTCGGACCTGTACGCGCTCGGTGTCATCCTGTACCGCTGCGTTACCGGGGTGGCGCCTTTCCAGGGCGACATGTTCGCTTTGCTCAATGCGCACATGCACGAGCCACCGCCGGACCTGCGCACGACGGCGCAGACACCGCTTGGCGATTCGTTTGTCACCGTGGTCGAGCGCGCTCTGGCCAAACTGCCTGATGAGCGCTGGGCCGATAGCCGGACGATGCGCAGGGCCCTGGAAGCCGCCGCAGGCGCAACCGGGACGCCGGTCAGCGTGTCGCTGGGGCCAACTGCGCCCGTGACGGAAATCAGCGCGGTGGCCGATCCCGCAGCCCACACGGTGGCCCTGACGCCCGCGACGCTTGCGCATCCGACTCAGGTCGTCGCTGCCGACTTGGCGGCGGTCGTCCCCGCAGCCTCCTCGACCAATCTGCGCGTCATCGGCGCTGTGGTGGCCACGTGCATCGCCCTGGTCGCGGTCGTCGCCTTGGTCGTGCTGCGGCCCGCCGAACTGCCACCGCCGGCACCACCTGCCGCAGCGCAAGCGGTGCAGCCGCCACTGCCTGCGCCATCTGCTGCGCCGACCGTGCCGGCCGCTCCCGTGCAACCAGAACCACCGCCCGCTGCAGTGCCGGCAGTCGCCGCCGCGGCACCGGTGCCTGCCCCGGCACCCGTCGCGGCTACCCCTGCCGCCGCGCCAGCGCAACCAGCCGCACCAGCGCCCGCGCCCGCAGCGGCGGAAACGCGCGCCAAACCCAAACCTGCGCGCCCTGTCGCGCCCGCCAAGCCGGCCACCGATGGCAAACCCAAGATCCAGTTCATGGACTAGGCGGTCAGGCGTCGCGATCGGTCTGGCGCTGGCCTTGACGCTTGCGTGGCCGAGTAGCGCGCTTTGTGCAGATGCGCCGGCCGCCAGCAAGACCGTGGCGGCGCTGTTGGCCGCAGCGCAAAAGCAACTCGACGCGGGCAATTTTGAGCGGGCGGCCGAGCTTTTTCTGGAGATCTGGCGGGTCGACAAGACCACCGTGCCGGCTTTGTACAACGCAGCGCGGTCGTTTCAGCTGGCCGGGCAACTGGACAAATCGGAGCGGCTGTTTCGCGAGATGCTGGCGCTGGCCGACCTCGATCCACAGGCGCGCGCCAAGGCGCAAGCGCAGTTGGACGCGGTGTTGGCCAAGAAAGCGGAGCGGCGCGCCGACGAAGCCGCGGCTGCGGAATCGGCGGGCCAATACGACGCAGCGGTTGCGCTGTGGGCGGAGGCGCTGACCCTCGATCCCAAGCGGGTCGAATGGCTGAAGCGCCTGGGCCGGGCGGCGCACCTGGGCGGCAAACATCCACAGGCGTTGGCGGCCTATGACCGGTTCTTGAAGTCGCCGGGGCAATCGGCAGCAGACAAGGCACAGGTCGAGGCCTGGCGGGCCGAACTGACGCGCGCGCACCAGACCGCAAGCGCGCTGGAAGCAGCAGATGCCGACCACCTCGCCGGTAACCTGGAAAGCGCGGCGCACCGCTATGCCGCGGTGGTGGCCGATCCGAGCCAGCCGGCCGAGACGCGCGCCAAAGCCCAGGAGCGGCTTGGTCACGTGCAACGTCAACTGGCGCTGCGCAAAGCCGATGTCGCGGGTCGCGCCGAAAGCGAAGGGCAGTTCGGCCTGGCCGCTGAACTGTGGGCCGAAGCCTTTGAGCTCGACCCGAGTCAGCACGATTGGCTGCGCCGCCAGGGCAGGGCGCTGCACGTTGCCGGCCGTGCTCCGGCCGCGATCGCGGCTTACGACCGATACTTGCAGCGGGCTCCAGCCGAGGCGCCCGAGCGTGCGCAGGTGGTCAATTGGCGCCATGCGCTGGTGCTCGAAGGCAAGCCGCCGCAGCTGCCGGCCCCGCCAGCGCCGGTCGCGCCCAAGCCAGTGCC
>CAXRHS010000058.1:0-2062 GCA_964230235.1 Myxococcota bacterium | reverse complement strand
GCGGCGTGCTGACCCACTGCAACGCCGGCGCATTGGCAACGGGCGGCATCGGCACGGCTCTTGGTGTCATCCGCACCGCGGTCGCCGCGGGCAAGCAACTGCACATCTGGGTCGACGAGACCCGGCCGCTGCTGCAAGGCGCGCGCCTGACGGCCTACGAGATGGCGGCGGACGGCATCCCGGCGACCTTGCTGTGCGACAACATGGCCGGCCATGCGATGAAACTGGGCCACGTCCAGGCGGCGGTGGTCGGCGCCGACCGCATCGCGGCCAATGGCGACAGCGCCAACAAAATCGGCACCTATTCGGTGGCAGTGCTGTGCGCGCACCACCGGATCCCGTTCTATGTCGCTGCGCCGACCTCGACGGTCGATCTGGCGTGCCCCGACGGCGACCACATCGAAATCGAGCAGCGCGGCGCGCAAGAAGTGACCCACCCGCAGGGGGTGCGTTTTGCGGCAGAAGGCACGGCCGTGTTCAATCCGGCGTTTGACGTGGCGCCGGCCGGGCTCATTGCCGGCATCATCACCGAAGAGGGCGTGGCGCGGCCGCCCTTTGCGGCCGACCTGGCGGCGATGGTTGCGCGGGCGCAGGCGCGGCGCGACCACAGGGGGTAGGGCATGGACAAGAAGTTGCCGCACGGCCAACGGCTCATCGTCGAATCCGTGCGCGGGGCCCCGGTGGTCGCGGTGCAGGTCTGGATCGGCTCGGGCGGGTTCGACGAGTTGGCCGATGAGCGCGGCCTTGCGCACTTGCACGAGCACATGCTTTTCAAAGGCACGCCAACCCGCGGCGTGGGCGACATCGCGGCAGAAGTGGAGCGCACGGGCGGCCAGATCAACGCCTGGACCAGCAACGACCACACCTGCTACCACGTGGTGATGCCGGCCCACCACTGGCGCGACGGGCTGGCGGTGTTGGCCGACGCCGTGTGCCACTCGCTGTTTGACCCGGAAGAACTGGCGCGCGAAATCGAGGTGGTGGTCGAAGAAATCCGCCGTGCCGCCGACAGTCCCGGTCAGGTCGGATGGCAGCGGCTGTTTGGTCAGGCGTTTGGCGACCACCCGTATGCGCTGCCGGTGCTCGGCACCGAAGACAGCGTGCGCGGCATGACCCAACTGCGCATGCGGGCGTTCTGGCGCAAGCACTACTGCGCGCCGAACACGACGGTGGTGCTGTGTGGCGATGTCGACGAGGCCGAAGCGGAAGCAGCGGTCCTGGCGGCATTTGCCGACCAGGTTACGGAGCCGCCGCCACCGCGACCCGCCAGCCATACCCGCGCGCTGCCGGCGTGCGAGACGGCGATCCACAGCAAATTCAGCGAGAGTCGGGCGCTACTGGCGTGGCCGATTCCCGACCTGCTGCACGGCGACGTGCCGGCCCTGGATGTGCTGGCGCTGGTGCTCGGTCAGGGGGACTCGTGTCGGCTGGTGCGGACGATTCAGCGCGAGAACAGCCTGGTCAACGACATCGGCGCGTCGAGCTGGACCCCGCAGCGCGGCGGTCTGTTCGCAGTGACGGTGCTGACCAGCGCCGACCGGATGGCGGCAGCGCGCACCGCGACGCTCGACCAGATCCAGCGCATCCGCGCCGAGGGCATCGGCTTGGAAGAACTGGTCAAAGCCAAGAACAACGTGCTGGCCGAAGCCACCTACAAGCTGGAGACCGTGCAGGGTCAGGCGCAGTCGCTCGGCTATTTCGCGGCCGCGACGGGCGATCCGCATTGGGACCGCGCCTACGCACGCCGGGTCGACGCGGTGTCGGTGGCCGACGTGCAGCGGGTGGCACAGGCGTACCTGGTCGCCGACACTGCGCAATTCGTGACCCTGTGGGGCCAGGACGCGACCGACGACCAGCGCGCGGTGCAATTGCTGCCGCAAGCGCGCGCGCTGTTGCACGACATCGGCCATCGCCAGGCCTCGCGGGCGCTGCGCGAACCGGACGTGTTCGACGGCATCGAACGCATTGAACTGCCGACCGGCGACATCTTGATCGTGCAACCCGACCCTTCGGTGCCGGTCTTTGGTTTGCGGGTCGCGGCGGTCGGCGGCCTGCGCGCCGA
>CAXRHS010000057.1:0-3537 GCA_964230235.1 Myxococcota bacterium | reverse complement strand
ACCTCGATCCGCCAGATCGCTTCCATGCCGAGCTCGGGATACTCCAGGACCTCGACTTTGCGGATGCAGTCTTGCGCCAGCCGCGCGGCCGGGCCGCCAATGCTACCGAGGTAAAAGCCACCGTATTTCTTGCATGCCTCGGTCACGGCCGTGCTGCGGGTGCCCTTGGCCAGCATGACCAGCGACCCGCCGGCCGCCTGCAGATCGGCGACATAGCTGTCCATCCGCCCGGCCGTGGTCGGGCCGAAGCTGCCCGAGGCCATGCCAGTCGGGGTCTTGGCCGGTCCGGCGTAGTACACCGCGCACCGCTTGAGGTAGTCGGGAAGGCCTTCGCCGCGGTCCAGGCGCTCTTTGAGCTTGGCGTGGGCGATGTCGCGCGCGACCACCAGCGATCCGGTCAGCGACAGCCGGGTCTTGATGGGGTACTGCGACAGTTGTGCCCGCACCTCGGCCATCGGCCGGTTCAGGTCCACCGCCACCACTTCGCCGCCCAGGTCCTGCTCCGAAGGCTCCGGCAGGTAGCGCGCGGGGTCGTGCTCCAGGGTCTCGACAAACACGCCTTCGGCGCTGATCTTGCCCAGGCATTGGCGGTCGGCGGAACAACTGACGGCGATTGCCACCGGACAGCTGGCACCGTGGCGCGGCAACCGCACCACCCGCACGTCGTGGCAAAACCACTTGCCGCCAAACTGCGCGCCGATGCCCAGTTGCTGGGTCATCTGGTGAACCTGGGCTTCGAGTTCGAGGTCGCGAAAGCCCTGTCCGTGCGCGTTGCCGGCGGTTGGCAAGTGGTCCAGGTAGCGGGCCGACGCCAGTTTGGCGGTCTTGAGCGCAAACTCGGCCGAGGTGCCGCCAACCACGATGGCCAGGTGGTACGGCGGGCACGCGGCCGTGCCGAGCGTCTTGACCTTGGCGCGCAAAAAGTTCATCAGCGACGCGGGGTTCAGCAGCGCCTTGGTCTCCTGGTACAGGTAGCTCTTGTTGGCCGACCCGCCGCCCTTGGCCATGAAAAGAAAGCGATACTCGCTGCCCGAAGTCGCCATCAGCTCGATCTGCGCCGGCAGGTTGCTGCCGGTGTTGACCTCGCGGTACATGTCGAGCGGTGCCAACTGGCTGTAGCGCAGGTTGCGGGCCTGGTAGGTGTCGAACACGCCGCGCGCGATGTGGGTCTCGTCGTTGCCGTCGGTCATGACCTGCTGGCCGCGTTTGCCGAGCACGATGGCGGTACCGGTGTCCTGGCACATGGGCAGCACGCCGCCGGCCGAAATACACGCATTCTTGAGCAGATCCAGCGCGACGAACCGGTCGTTGGCGCTCGATTCCGGGTCGTCGAAGATGCGCCGCAACTGCGCCAGGTGCCCCGGCCGCAGCAGGTGGGCGATGTGGCCCATCGCCGTCGCCGTCAACAACCGCAGCGCCTCGGGTTGCACCTCCAAAAAGGTGCGGCGGCCGTAGTTGACGCTCGCGGTCAGGTCGCTGCCGATGCGGGTCCACGGCGTCTGTTCGGCGTGGTGGTCCACCGGCAAAAGGGGCTGGTAGGCGAATTCGGGCATGTCGGCACGCGGATGCGCGTCCGGCGCAGCAGGGCCGGGCGGACTATCGGAAAAGGGCCTGCGAAGCGAGCGTAGCGGTGCCCTTGCTGTCCGAGCGGAAAAGCAGCACGCCCTTGCCGTCGGCGAGCACGGCGACCTTGGGCAGCATGGCCGCGCTCAGGGTGGCGTCGGCGCCAAATGGGGTCTCGGCGCCGAGCGGCGCGGCGCTGGTCGAGAAATCGCGCACGGTGCCCAGACCGGCGACCGCCCAGGTCAGGGCGACGCCCGTTGGCGTGACGCGCAGGTGCGGATGACCTTGATCGCCGGCCGTGGTGGTGTTGGCCAGCGCCGCTTGCGCGCCGTTCAGGCCGCTCAAGTTGGTCGCGAGCGGTCGGATGCCGATACCGGTGCCGGAGCCGCCGGACTCCAGACCCTCCGCGGTCCACGCCAGCACATAGCCGCCGGTGACGGCGACGAGCGTCGGCGCGCGGTGGTCACTGGAGGTCGTTTGCGGACCAATCGCGGGCATCGATGGGGCCAACTGGCCCGAAGTGGCGATGGTGCGACCGCGGATCTGGCCCTTGCCGTTGGAGCCCACATGCACAAACGCCACTGCGCACGCGCCACTGGACGCGCATGCAATCGACGGGGCGATTTGGTCACCTGTCGTACCGTCGGTCGAGTTGCTGCCGTCGTTGATCGCCAGGTTGGCGAGGCCAACCGCCTTGCCGCTGGCGTCAAAGCCGCGGGCGGCGACGCCCGAGTCGACAAAATCGATGTTTTCGCCCGACCAGGCCACCCACACGCCACCGGCGTAGGCGGCGATCGCCGGTTCGCGCTGCTCGCCGGTGGTGTCGGGATTGTTGGCGACCACGGCCGTGCCCACCGCTTTGGCGGTGGCGTCAAACACCCCGAGCGCGATGTCGCGGCCGTCGCCGTCGGTCTCCCATGCCACGGCAAATCCGCTGCCACTGGCGACCGCAGCCAGCTTGGCGTCTTTGCTCGCCTTGAGCGCGCCGTGCAGGACCTGGCTGGGGCCGGCGGCCACGCCGGCTGCCGAGAACACGCGCCCGCGCAATTCGCCGGTCTGGCCTTTGTTGACCGTCCACACCACCGCGAACCCGCCGCCCGTCAGCGCCACCAGGTCGTGGGCGACAATCGCTTCGCTGCTGTCCGAGACCGCAAACGCCGCGTCCGGCACGCAATCGCCCAGACCGGCGCAGCGCTCGCCGGCCTTGCAACTGCCGCTTGCGGTGGCGCTCTGGCCGTCGGCGGCACACAGCACGACCTTGGTCTTGTCTTTGGGATCGCAAGTCTTGGTCGAGGGCGCGCAGATGCCGCACACCCCGCCAAAACAGCTTGGTTTGTCGGTCGGGCAGGTCTGGGCCGCCGCAAAGCTGCCGGCCGCGCACGCCTGGGTCGCGGAGGCATTGGCGCACACCGATTTGCCATCGGCGACCAGCGCGATCTTGCCGTCGCCGCCCACGGTCGCACACGTCTTGGCGTCGCTGGCGCACACCTTGCCGCTGCCACCAGCGACGGTCACGCATGCGCCGCTGCTGCACTGCTCGGCCGTGCTGCAGGTGGCGGTCGGGCCACAGATGGCGGTGTCGGCCTTGCCGTCGCAGTCGTTGTCCTTGCCGTCACAGGTCGTCTCCACTGCCTCGTAGCCGACGACAACGGCGTAATTGCACAGGTATTTTCCGGCTACGCACACCGACTGCACGCCCCCGCTGCACACGCCTTGGGCGGCGCACGCGGCCGGATCGCTCAGGCCTTCGTCGGTCTGGCCGTCGCAGTCATTGTCCTTGCCGTCGCAGGTCTTTTCGGTCGCTTCATAGCCGGCGGCCGCCTTGGTGTCGCAGACCCACTTGCCTTTGTCGCAGTTGGCTGTGGCCGCCCCGGCGCACACGCCAAGCGAGCAACCCGCCTTGCTGCCATCGAGCGACTCCGGTTCGTCGGTCTGGCCGTCGCAGTCGTTGTCCAGGCCGTCGCACAGCGTCTC
>CAXRHS010000056.1:0-3518 GCA_964230235.1 Myxococcota bacterium | reverse complement strand
CGGCCGAGAAGGCGCCCGCCGACAACCCCAACTACCGCGCGCTTTTCGTCGCGCTGCCGCCGACCCGCGACACCTTGATGGTGGCGTTTTCGGCCAGCGTCGCGCTGCAGCACCTGGCGCTCAAGATGAGCCTGCGCAAGGCGGCGCACCTGGACGCGCTGGGCATGCGCGAGCACGGCGTGCACCCCGATGTGCCCAAGAACGTCAGCAAGTCGATTACTGTGGACTGACCACATAAGGACGCGAATTTGCAGTTCATCGGTTCATCGCGCCGCCCGCTACTGTCCGTTGACCTGCCTCCCTTCGCCAGCCCATCGCGCCGACCACCTGCTTCGCTTGGCGGGTGGTTGCCGCGCCGTCTCGCTTTCGCGTAGGCAGCGCCGGTTGAATCTGTTAGCCTGCCCGGGCTTCGGGGCGCCGGTCGCGCCTCGGCCACCGCGGCCAAGGGTCGCATGCGAGGCGAGCAATGACCCGATGGCGGTGTGGTGTTGTGGTCTTGGCCCTGGTTGCGGCACTTGCAGGCTGCATCCAATCGTCGCCATCGTCGCCCAATGGCAGCGGTGGCACCTTGCCGGGCGGCGGCGACCTGGAACTCGACATCGTGGTCACCCCCAAAGACGCCGCGGCCGACGCGCAAGCGGGCGACACCGCGCAAAGCGCGGACGGCGAAAGCGACGGCGAGCCGACAACCGACGCCGAGCCCGACCCCGCCGATGGCTACACCGGCCCCGCTTGTACCACTTCGGCCGCGTGCAAAAACGAGATCGGCAAGCCCTATTGCGCCATCTCGCTCAAACAGTGCGTGCAGTGCTTGTTTGACACCCACTGCACCGACACCGGCCACTGCGAGAAGAACCTCTGCACCACCTTTGCCTGCAAACCTGGCGAGACCAGCTGCGACGGCCTGTTCCTGGTGACCTGCAACGCCGACGGCAAGTCGACCACCACCGACAAGTGCCCGGACGACAAGCCGATTTGCGCAAGCGGCGGCTGCAAGGTCTGCGAGCCCAACGCCACCTACTGCGAACCCGGCCAGGGCGGCCTGCCAAGCAAGAACCTGCGCAAGTGCGACGCGACCGGCGACAGTTCGACCATCGTGCAAGCTTGCGAAGGCGATGCGGTGTGCCAGGGCAAGAAGTGTCTGGTGTGCGTGCCCGGCACCAAGCTGTGCAACGGCGACGTGGCCATGGCCTGCAACAACGACGGCAGCGCCATGCAAGTCGAAGAAGACTGTAGCAAAAAGGGCCTGACCTGCCTGGGCGGCCTGTGCGTCAACGCCTGTTCGGGCGACGTCAAGTCCAACACCTATGTCGGCTGCGATTTTTGGGCGGTGGACCTCGACAACGCCATCGAAGGCAGCTACGACGCCCAGAACAAGCAGTTTGCGGTCGTGGTCTCCAATACCGCTGACGGGCCAGCGACGGTGACGGTGTCGCTCGGCAAGGTGGGCACGCCGGCCTACAAGAAGAAGGACTTTACGGTGGCCGGCAAGGCGCTGCAGGTCATCAACCTGCCGGACAAAAGCTGGGGCGTGCCCAACCAGAACCAGGACGGCACCAACATCAACGACAAGGTCTATCGGCTGGTCGCGACCCAGCCGATCGTGGCCTACCAGTTCAACCCGCTCGACAACTTTGGCGTGTTCAGCAACGACGCCAGCTTGCTGCTGCCGACGACCACGCTTGGCGAGTCGTACTACGTGCTGACCCGCAAGCAACTGGCCAACAAGTACCGCAGCTACATCAACGTCATCGCCACCCAGCCTGGCGAGACCAAGGTCAAGGTGACGGCGTCGTGCAAGACGCTCGCCGGCCCAGGCGTGCCGTCGATGGCCGCCAAGTCCAGCGCGACCTACAGCCTGCAACAGGGCCAGTCGCTCAACCTGGAGAGCGACGACGCCACCAACGGCGACCTGTCGGGATCGCTGGTCGAAGCCGACCGGCCGATCGCGGTGTTTGGCGGCAGCGAAGCCAGCAACTCGCCCGATACCGGCAGCTGCGTGCAGTACGCCAAAGGCGGCAAGATTTGCGCCAGTTCGTCCAACAGCCTGCCGCAGACCTGTGCGGCCGACGGCGGTTGCCAGTCTGCGTGCTGCGCCGACCACCTGGAAGAACAGATGTTCCCCATCAACACGCTTGGCACGTCGTATGTGGGCACGCGGTTGTCGCCGCGCGGCAAAGAGCAAGACGCCTGGCGGGTGCTCGCCGTCCAAGACGGCACCACCTTTACCACCAACCCGTACTTGGGGCAGATGCCGACCCTCAACAAGGGGCAGTGGCACGAGTTTCAGACCACCAAGGACTTCATCTTGACCGCAAGCAAGCCGGTGCTGGTCGGTCAGTACATGGCGTCCAGCTACGCTACC
Source organism: Myxococcota bacterium (assembly GCA_964230235.1). GTDB lineage: Bacteria > Myxococcota_A > UBA9042 > UBA9042 > UBA9042 > SXRM01. Next base: position 1,153 of record CAXRHS010000056.1, on the reverse strand, counting down.
GTCGTCACCGAAGGCGGCACCTGCACCTCCGCCGATCAATGCCTGAGCAAGTATGGCTTTGTCGGCAACTGCATGCCGGCCGGCATCAGCAACCTGTGCGCGCCGATTGGCGATCCGTCGCTCATCTTGTCGGTGGCGACCACCCAGTTCTTGGACGACTACATCTTCCTGGTGCCCGACAAGTACAAGCTCAACTACGTCAACATCGTGATGCCAGTGGGCGCGCTGGCGATGATCGACGGCAAGGGCGTCACGGCGGCCAGCTTTACGCCGATCATGAACACCGGCTGGCAAGTGGCGCGTCTGCCGATGGCCGCCGGACCTCATCGCTTGCAGCTGACCAAGAAGGGCAGCCTGGTCGTGTACGGCTACGACAAAGACGTGAGCTACGGCTATGCCGGCGGCGCCGGGCTGGCTGTCGGCAACTGATCAACCGGACAGGAACCACCATGGCCACAAGCGACAGCGACCCGCTGTTTGGCGAAGCGTCGGCGTTTTTCGAGGCGCTGCAAGGCGACATCGTCGACGCGCTAGAGCAGTTGGACGGCCGCGCTCGCTTCCGCCGCGACGACTGGACCCGCGACGATCCGGGCAATGACCGCGGGCTGCCAGCCTTGCGCGGGCGCGGCCGGACTTGCGTCCTGGAAGGTGGCGCTGTGCTCGAACGGGGCGGCGTGGCCTTTTCCGACATTCGCGGTCGGTTCGGCAGCGAAGAGTTTGCGCGGTCGATGCCGGGCGACGGCCTGCAATTCTGCGCCACCGGCATCTCGCTGGTGCTGCACCCGCAAAGCCCGTTCATCCCGACCGTGCACATGAACTACCGGCGGCTGTCGCGCGGCGGCACCGGTTGGTTTGGCGGCGGCGCCGACCTGACGCCCAACTACTTGGACCGCGAAGACATTGCCCATTTTCGCCGCACCTTGCGCCAGGTGTGTCGCGACCACGCCGCTGTGGTGGATGCCGGCGAGCTGGAACGGGCATGCGACAAGTACTTCTACCTCGGCCACCGCGGCGAGACCCGCGGGGTGGGCGGGATCTTCTTTGACCACCGCACCGACCAGCCCGACCAGACCTGGGCGTTCGTGCAGGCTGCCGGCCGGGCGTTTTTGCCGGCGTGGCTGCCGATTGCGCAGCGCCACATTGACCGGCCGTG
>CAXRHS010000055.1:0-4573 GCA_964230235.1 Myxococcota bacterium | reverse complement strand
CCGAGGTGCCGGCCGCAGGCGTCACGCGCGAAGAACTATTGCGCGGCTCGCCGCTTGGCCTGGAGATGGCGGAAGCCTGCGTCGCCAAGCTGTGGGGCCTGGGCGCGGTAGTCGTCGATGGCGAAGACGTGCTCAAGCCGGGGCCGGCCACCGACTGGCAAGTCGAGTACGCGCGACAGCGCGCCCACCGCGAAGGCCAGTGCGACACGCTGTTTGACCTCGCGCGAGCGCCCGGCTGCCGAATGGAAGCGTTGGTCTCGTATTTTGGCGACCACACCCACAACGGACGCTGCGGGCTGTGCGACCGCTGCAATCCAGGGGCGGCGCGGCTGCGCTCGCTGCGGGCGGCCAGCCCGCTTGAGCGGCGGCAGATGCTCAAGATCGCCGAGGTGCTGCCGGCCACGCGGCTGGTCAGCCTCGGCAAGATCCACCGCGACGAGTTCGCGATGGCGCTCGACCGCAAGCTGTTCGACCGGCTGATCGACGCCATGGAGCGGGCCGGCATCGTCGACACCTCTTTTGAGTCGTTCGACAAGGACGGCCAGACCATCCGCTACCGCAGTGGCCGCCTGGCGCTGCCGATGGGCCGTCTGCCGCTGGACTGGGTCGATGCCGTCCAGGTCGAGGAAGAACGGACACCGGTCAAGGCGGCAAAGCCGGCGGCGAAAGCCAAGTCAAAGGCCAAAGCCGCGCTCACCGCCGAGCCCGTCAACCCGGCGCTGCTCGGCGAGCTCAAGGCCTGGCGCAAGGCGCGCGCGCAGATGGAGGGCGTGCCGGCTTTCTTGGTGCTTTCCGATGCGGTGCTGACCGAACTGGCGCGATCGCGGCCGACCACCCGTGAAAAACTGGCTGCCGTCCACGGCATTGGCCCCAAGAACCTCGCCAAGTACGGTGCAGAACTGCTGGCAGAGCTGAGCAAGGGCTGAAAAGTGGGTGCCATGGAGCTGCCGCACGGCGTGCGCACCGATGCAGTGGGGCGCGAGCTGACAACCATCGGTGTCGGCGGGCCACTCGGCCACCTGTGGCCGGTCGAACATGCCCAGGATGTGCGCAACGCTCTGCAATTTGCACAGGAACACGGGCTGCCGTGGTGGGTGCTTGGCGGCGGCAGCAATGTGGTGGTGGCCGACGACGGCTTGCCCGGCGTGGTGGTACAGCCGGCAGTTGCGCTGGGCTGCGGCATTGAACCGCTGGAGGTGACCGCAGAAGCGGCGGTTGTGCGGGTGCGTGCAGGCGTGACATGGGATGCGCTGGTCGCATTCGCGGTCAACAACGGCTGGCAGGGCGTCGAGTGCCTGTCCGGCATTCCCGGCCAGGTCGGTGCCGCGCCGATCCAGAATATTGGCGCCTATGGCCAGGAGTTTGCAGAGGTAGCGCTGGCTGTCCACGCCATCGACACGGCGTCGCTGGCCACCGTGCGCCTGGACGCCGCCGCTTGCCGATTCGCGTACCGCGACAGCGTGTTCAAGGCGCAGCCGGGTCGGTGGGTGGTGCTGGGCGTCGACCTCGCGCTGCGGCCGACCGGCAGTCCGTGCGTGCGCTATGCGCAAGTGGCCGAAGCCGTGGCGCAGGCTGGCCCGCCGACGCTTGCACAGGTCCGCGAAGTCGTGCTCGGGCTGCGCCGCGCCAAAGGCATGGTGGTCGAAGCCAACGACCCGGACAGCCGGTCGTGCGGGTCCTTTTTCGTCAACCCGGTCATGGCCGCACCGGTGGCGACCAATGTGCTTGCCGCGCTCGCAACGCCGGGCGAGACGCCGCCGCAGTGGCCGCAGGTCGACGGCAGCGTCAAGCTATCCGCTGCGTGGCTGATCGAGCGCGCCGGAATGTGCAAAGGCTTCGGCGCCGGCCGCGTCGGCCTGTCCAGCAAGCACACGCTGGCGGTCGTCAACCGCGGTGGGGCGACGGCGGCCGAGGTGTTGGCCTTTGCCGATGAGGTCGCGGCGCGGGTTCACGGCTGCTGTGGCGTGCCACTTGAGCGGGAACCGGTGCTGCTGAGGCCTGTGACAATGTAGCCGGTCGCTGACGGCTCCCCGAAGCCAAATCGTGCCTATTTCAACGCGGCCTGCACCAGCCCGATGGCCTTTTCGTCGGCGGTGCGGCCGTCCGAGCCGGCGTCGAAAAGCCAATCGTCCAGTTTGGTGCGCAATTCGGCCAGCTTGCCCGGGTCCGCGGTCAACGCGTCTTGGGCCGCGCGGTCCACCGGTCCGCGCACGGCTTCGGGCAACTCGGCGTATTTGCCCATGGCCTCGGCCAGCCCCGCGCCCAGTTCAAAGGTCCGCCCGCGGTATGCCAGCGACCAGGCGCCGTAGCTTTCGGTCACGAAGCCGGCGGCGAGGCTGCGGCCCAATTGGCCCGCCGACGCGGCCGCTTGGCGCAGCTTGGCGTCTTCTTCGGCCTTGCGCTTGCGGGCCTGCTCGTCCTCCCAGGCCTTTTTCGCCGCCTCCCATTTGCGGCGCAGCCCCAGGGACAGCCCCGGGATGCCGAGGGTTTCGTTGCCGTGGAACCCTTTGTTTTCCCAACGGCAATCGATGTGCATCGGATGGCCGCGACCGGACTCGTTGGCTTCGTGCTCGTAGGCGACGCCGAGTTCCTCTTGGACGTCGCGCCACGCATAGAGCGGAACACCGATGGTGGCCTGGTAGAAGGTCAAGATGTCGTGCGAGTTCCAGTCTTCGAGCATCGAAAAGCCGCTGGTCGCGCTTTTGAGCGCACGCGCCACCAACGTCGAGCGCTCCAGCAGCTTCTCATCGATGCCGTAGAACCGCGGCCGATAGGGCTTCTTGCCGGCGCCCGCCAGCACCGCTTCGTCAAAGCGCGCCAGCGGCACCGACATGCCGGCCACAAACGCCAGCTTGTCCTTGATGTAGGGCTCAAGGGCGATCGGATCCACCCGCTCCATGTCCTTGGGGGTGACGTCGGCCCGGTTGTTGAGCAACGTGAGCTTGGCCTCCATCTCCAGGCCTGTGAAAAGATTGATCTCGCGGTCGACGTCGACGAAGCGCTGCATCTTGTCGCGCATCTGCTTGTCGATGCGGTCCATGATGCTGTTCAGGACGTCGTCGCTGCCGGCCGTGCCCGCTTGCGCTTGATTGCCGCCCGCAGCCGCCTGATCGAGGACCGTGTTGACTTCGGCCAGCACCGCGCCCGTATCGATGACGAGGTCTTGCTCGACCAGCAACCGGTAGACCAGGTGCCACTGCCGCACTTTGTTGCGCGCGTCGTGAAAGACCTCATTGCCCAGGTGGAATTCCGCCGCCTCTTCGTCCGTGCGGCCGATGTCGGGCACCACGCCGCCGCGCTCGCGGGCGTTCTCGGCTTGCGCGCGCAGGTGCTCGACGGCCGACAGGCCTTTCTTGGCGATGACCCGGAACAAATCCAGGCGCTTCTCGACGTGCTGACGCAGCGCGCGGTTGATCTGGTGCCAGAAGTCGATGACCAGCGCGTCGCCGCAAGCCTGTTCCAAGCGCTGGAATTCGCGCACGGCGGCAATGCGGGCCTCATCAAACTTCTTTTCCTTTCCAATCAGCGCCTTGGCCGCAACGCTCAGCCGCTCCTCTGCCCCGGCGATGCGCTTGCGCACCTCTGGCAGTTCGACGTCGTATTCGACGGCGTCCGGCGGCTTGCGCGCCAGGTAGCCAACCGAGTCGAAGTCGGCCGACGGCAGGAAGCACCAGTCCAGCAGGCTCGCGTCTTCTTCTTCGACGCCGGTGCGCAAGTCGCCGTTGAGCGCCAACTGGTTGACCTGAACCAGAAAGTAGCGCTGCTGCAGCGGGCTGGCTTTGAAATCGCGAAAGAACTTGCTCAAGAACCCGCCGCCCGTGATGTCGCGCGCCAGCAGCAGCGCCTTCTTGTCCACCGTCTGCTTGCCGGTCTTGTAGTCGCGGGCCAGGTTGACGCGGGCATGGTTCAGCGTCGGATTTTCGGGGGTAATCGCTGGCGCGTTGATGGTGGCGATGACGACTTCGCTGCGCAGGGCCTCGATCTCGGCGTTGAGGCGGGCGCGGAATTCCTCCATCAAGTTGCTCTGACCGACGCGCAGCTCGGCGATGTCGGTGAACATGCCGCGCTTTTCGACTTCGGCTTCCTGCTTGGCTTCGTATTGGACAAAGCGCTTGAAGGCCTCGTCGATGCGGCGGTTTTGCTCGCTCTCGGCCAGGTCCAGGAACTCGCGGCCCGACAGCACCAGGTCGTCAGCAATGCCCGAGTTGCTCGGCGGCTTGCCGACCACCAGGCGCTCGACCATCTCGACGGTCTTGCGGCGCGCGAAGTAGCGCACCAACCGCTCGCGCGGGAACTCCAGCACCGACGAACCCATCGACCCGTACTGGACCGCGAAGAAGCCGTCGCTCGGCTCGGACTGCAACTGCGCAAAGTTGTCGCCCTCGCGGTCCTGAAAGGCCATGATCGGGCTGAAAAGTTGCAGGTACGCCGACTCGCCGGCGGCCTGGTAGATCTGGTCGATGGCCATCTTTTCGGGCTTGTCGACGATGTAGACCCAGTCAAACGGGGCGCGCTCGGCGCGGTCCTGTTTGGTCACCTTGGTACCCGGTGCGCGGCGCGGGTCGAACACGAA
>CAXRHS010000054.1:0-3737 GCA_964230235.1 Myxococcota bacterium | reverse complement strand
AAGCGTGCAAGTGGACGGGCCTACGCTGCGTACCACTGCGGCAATCCGTGAAACTCTCGGTGCCAGGACTGCCATCGTGGTGCACGGTGGCGTGGCCGAAGCGTGGCGCGACGGGGTGCACTTGCTGCCACTACACCGCTTTCTGTGCAGACCTGAACGGATCGCTGAGGTGGAGCCATGACGCAGCAGCAGCTACCCAGGCTCGGCGAGCCCGAAAGCCAATGCCTGGAGTTCAAAGCGGCAAAGGCCTTGGAGAACCCGGCGGCCATCGGCCGGGAAGTGGTCGCCTTCCTCAACGGCGACCAAGAGGCCGACATCTGGATCGGCATCGGCGAAGACAAGGGCGGCTGTGCGGCGTCGATCGAGGCCATCGAGACCGGCCGCCTGGCTGACCTGGAAAGCCATCTGGTCGACGCCGTCCGCCCCCACATCGCGGACGGTTGCGTCGACGTCCGCCGGGTCGAACACGCAAGCGGCGTCGTTGCGCAGGTCCACATCAAACCCGGCCCGCAGCCGCCCTACGCCCAGTTGCACCAGGGTGGTTGGCGCTTCTTTCGCAGAACAGGCGCGCGGGTGACGCCGCTGGAGTTCCACCAGATAGACCAGCTGTTTCGAGAGCGGTTTGGACGCGACAAGCAGGCCAAGGCGCAAGAAGTGGACGCTCGGGAAACCGCGGCCAATCGACTGGCCGCGCTGCGGGATCGCGACCTGGCGGGCGGTTTCGGACCTCACTTGTGGGTGGGCATCGTGCCGGTTTGGCAGCCGGAGCACGCAGAGCCGCGAGCGTGGATGGATGACGCGGTTCAGCGCCTGTTGAGGGACCCGCAAGCGACTGGCAACCGCGATGTGGGCTGGAACTTTGCCGACCCGTACCACTTGCCCGAGCGGCATGCGGCCGGTGCGCGGGCGCCGCTGCGCGAACCACTATGGACAAACGGTGATGGACAGCGGCAGCGCCTGGCGCTGTATGCGGACGGCGGCCTTGCGTTCAGGGTCGAGTTGGAACACTTCGATCGGTCCAATCCGCCACGCAATTTGATTTGGCCCCTGCCCTTTGCCGAGTACGTGGTGTCGCTGTTCCGCTTGCTCCGCACGGGGCTGCAGACCAAGGGGTTGCTCGGGGACACGCTGCCGGATGCCTGGCTTGCAGAGGCTTGCTTTGTCGGCGCAGTCGGTTGGCAGTTGGCGCTGCGCAACCCAGGGCGCTTCGGGCTCGATGTGGACCGCCGCCTCAAGCTGGAAGGTGACGAGGCTGAGCACCTGACCACCGGGCCGCGCAGGATGACGGCCGCGCAGGTGCAGGACTCGCCAGACCGGTGCGCGTTCACCCTGGTGCGTGAGCTGTACGTGCAGTGGGGCTACTTGCCGGGGGACGTCAAGTTGGAGGTTTTTGACGCGGCGAGCGGGGTGCTTTTGGTGGGGTGAGGGGCCGTCGATTACACGCGCCCAAGGAGTACCCAATGGCCCGCCGCGAAATCCAAGCCGACGATTCGCTCCTCGACGCCCGCCAATACCTGGTGTGGCCGCTCGCCAACCTCGCAGCCGCCGCAAAGTCCGAGCCAGAGTTGGCCAAGTTCGCGGCAGCTGCCGAAAAAGCACTGGCCCAGTGGGACGCCGTGTTTGCGGCCTCGCTTGCGGGCTGGGACGGCATCACCAAGGCCAACGCGGTGGTGCGATTGCGCGACGCCGAGGCCGGCGAGGTCATCGCTGCCACCCACAACGGTGTGCTCGCCCATGTGAACCTCAACCGCAAGGCGCTGCTGTTTCTGCGTTTCTTTCCCAAGTCGCTGTCGGTGGTGCTCAAACTGCACCTGGGCCGACTGGTCGAGACCTGCAAAGAACTGGTGCTGGCGCTCGGTGTCGGCGACACGCCCAAGGCACTGGTCGAAGCGCACACCAAGCCGTTGCAAGGCGCCATCAACAACGGTGCTATGGCGTTGGACGGCCGCATCCAGGCCGAGGTGACGCGAGACGCGGCGGCGTCTGAACGCGAGAAGTGGCGCCTGGTTGCCAATGGGGCGCTCAAGACCCTGGAAGCGGACCTGCAGAAGCACGCGGTCGCCAAGGGCCGGCAGCAGGCGTGGACCGATGCGTTCTTTGTGCCGCCGGTGCCGGTCAAGAAGAAGGCTGCCGCTGCGGCGCCAGTGCCCTGATTGCGATCCGATAGGCCCCGCAGGCGTGGATGGCGCCATCGGATCGCGATCCGGTAGGGCACGCACGCAGGGTGGTGGCTGGCGGATGACGATCCGCCAGGTCAAGCAGGCGCAGCGGGAGTCGGCGGATTGCCATCCGATAGGGCCCGGTAGCCTTGAGGGGGCTGTCGGAGCGCGATCCGGTAGGGGTCTCAGCGACAGGTTTGGGCCCGCAGAAAACCGAGTAGATTTCTTACGAGCCCTTACCAACAACAACCCGCGCCGCCGCAACTGCCGTGTTCGCCGCAGCCATGGCCTCGCGCGCATCGTCCTGCGTGAACGCCTCGGTCGGCGGCAAGTCCTCGGCCCCGTAGAACGCCATTTCGCGGTCGCGCCGCAACCGCTGCGAAATCCGCGCCAATTGCGCGAGGTCCATGCCGGGCGGAAACAGCGGAGCGGCCTCCAGCAGCGAACGGCTGACGTCGTGCACCTTGGGTGGATCCCGACCGACCGCCCGCAGCATGGCCTTGAACGCCAGTTCGGCGCACTCCTGGGCCTCGCGCACCACATCGGACCAGCCACCGCGGTCGAAGGCAAACTGCAACATCTCCAGCCGCAACTCGCACTTCTGCAAGTAGCTCTGCGCAAGCGTTAGCGGACTCACAGGTTCACCTGGTCAATCGGCCACCCCGGCGCCAGATCCCAATACGGCTTGCAGCCGTCGTGCAGGCGCCTGGACCCGTAGTGGCGCATGCGCGCGGCGATGTCGTCCAAGAATCTGGTCATCATGGCGTCGCGGTCGAAAAGCACTACGCGCTCAGCCTGCACCGTCATGTCGTAGTAGATCGGATTGCCGACGCGCAATTCGGCCACCTGGCGCACGACCGGGGTGATGCACGCTGCGGGGCAAGCGTCGCGCAGACGGTCTTCGACCGGGCCGAGCGCCGGCTCCAGTAAGTCCCACCGGCGCGAAAGCCGCGGCAATTCGCAATCCAGGACCACCAGCAGGTCGACATCGGAGTCGGGGCGTTCCGTGCCGCGCGCAACGGAGCCAAACAGCACGATGCCTTGCAGTTGCGCACCGAAATGGGCGAGCAACGCAGCGCCGGCCTCGTCGGCAGCCCGTCGGTGGGGGGATTGCGTCGGCAAATCGGTCTCGGAATGCGCGGCCAGCGCAGCACAATTATGGACGCAGGCGGTGAGCGGCGCAACGCAGAAGCCAAACCGCGGCAAATCCCACCTTGCCCCCGCCCGCCCCGCCAAGGTACGCTACGCCACCTTGGAGCCGCGATGAGCGCCACCGTCAAGACCACCCATTCCGCGCACCGCACCCTCGAAGTCTTCGGCATCGCCGGCTTTGTGGTACTCGAAGTCATCGTCGCCTGGCGCGCGCTCAGCTACGCCCACACGGTGCTCGACTGGCTCATCGTCGTCGGCGCCACGCTGGCCGGCTTTGTCGCCGCCGACTTCATGTCGGGCCTGGTGCACTGGATGTTCGACCGCTACGGCTCGGCCGACACGCCGCTGTTCGGCCCCAACTTCATCGTGCCGTTCCGCGAGCACCACATCGACCCGAAGGGGATCACCCGCCACGACTTCATCGAG
>CAXRHS010000053.1:0-3115 GCA_964230235.1 Myxococcota bacterium | reverse complement strand
CGTGGTCCATCGCGGTCAGATCGTGTGGCCGCGGCCGCCCAAAGCGACGCCTGCGCCGGTCGTTGTCAAGGCGGAAGCGCGCAGTTCGGCGCCCGCCGACCAAACGACCTCAGGCGCGACGGCGACCGACAGGGCAAGGGGCACGACCGAACGGTTCCGCCAGCCGGCGCTGATGTACGCCGACCGCACGCCCGGCAACGAGCGCTGCACCACCGCCAAGCGCGCCGCTTTGACCTGGGTGATGGCGGCGCTTCTGACCATAGCCTACGGCATCCTCAAGGCCCAGGGGCCGGACACCGGCCAGGACATGGCGACCGCGCTTTTCCTGGAGCGGCTGACCGTGTTCGTGCTGGCGTGCTTTGTCGGCTGGCAGGTTATCTGGAACGTCACGCCGGCCTTGCACACGCCGCTGATGAGCGTGACCAACGCCATCAGCGGCATCATCCTGGTCGGCGGGTTGCTGCACAGCAAAGGCCCGGTCGGCAGCGCGCCGGTGGTGCTGGGCCTGTTGGCGGTGCTGTTTGCCACCGTCAACGTGGCGGGCGGCTTTTTGGTGACGCGGCGGATGCTCAAGATGTTCCGCAAGTAGCGGCGTGCGCAGCCCACGCAGAGCGGACTGCGCAACCGCGCGGTCACCCATGCGACCGACCAGCCCAGGGGCGCACGTTCACAGGAGAATTCCCAGCCCATGACACAAGCGTTTCTGTCCATTGCCTGGGTGGTGTCCTCGATCCTCTTCGTCTCCTCGCTGCGTGGGCTTTCTCACCCCGAAACGGCGCGACGCGGCAACGGTTTTGGCATCGTCGGCATGCTGATGGCGGTGGTCGCGGTGATGCTCGCGGCCGACGTCGGCAACCACGTTTTCTTTGCGCTGGCCATCGGCGGCGGCGCGGCCATCGGCATGGTACTGGCGCAGCGCGTCGGCATGACCGCCATGCCCGAGCTGGTTGCGATCTTGCACAGCTTTGTCGGCCTGGCGGCGGTGTTCGTCGGCTACGCGGCCTACCTCGATCCGCTTCAGCACGCCACCGGCGGGCGCGGCATCCTGCTGGTCGAAATCTGGATCGACGTGCTCATCGGCGCAATCACCTTTACCGGGTCGATCGTGGCTTTTCTCAAGCTGCGCGGCAGCGTGTCTGGCAAGCCGCTGCTTTTGCCAGCCCGCCACTTCTTGAACGGCGCGCTGTTCGTGGCGTCGGTGGTGTTCGTGCTGCCGTTCCTGATGGGCGAAGGTCACAGTGCGCTGTCGTGGCTGTTGGTGATGACGGCGATCGCGGCGGTGCTGGGTGTGCATCTGGTCGCCGCAATCGGCGGCGCCGATATGCCGGTGGTGGTGTCGATGCTCAACAGCTACTCAGGCTGGACGGCGTCGGCGGCCGGCTTCATGCTGCAAAACGACCTGCTGATCATCACCGGCGCGCTGGTCGGTTCGTCGGGCGCGATCCTGTCGCACATCATGTGCAAGGCCATGAACCGCAGCCTACCGTCGGTCATTTTTGGCGGCTTTGGCGCCGACCCGCCCAAAGGCGCGGCCACGGCGCCAGCGCAGCCGCAGGGCGAAGTGGTGGCGACCGAAGTGGCCACCCTCGCGGGCGAGCTGGCAGCCGCCAAGGGCGTCATCATCGTGCCGGGCTATGGCATGGCGGTGGCGCGGGCCCAGCATGCTGTCCGACAGCTGGTCGACCTGTTGCGCAAGCGCGGCTGCAAGGCCCGCTTTGCCATTCATCCGGTCGCCGGCCGGTTGCCCGGCCACATGAACGTGCTGCTGGCCGAGGCCAACGTGCCCTACGACATCGTGCTGGAGATGGACGAGATCAACCACGACTGTCCCCAAACCGACGTGGTGCTGGTCATCGGCGCCAACGACATCGTCAACCCGGGCGCGCAGACCGATGCTAGTAGCCCGATCTACGGCATGCCGGTGCTCGAAGTGTGGAAGTCCAAGCGCGTCGTGGTGCTCAAGCGCTCGCGCTCGTCGGGCTATGCCGGCGTCGACAACCCGCTTTTCTACCTGGAAAACACGCGGATGCTGTTTGCGGACGCCCGCGACGGCATGGAGAAAGTGGTCGCGGCCTTGGGTGCGCTGTAGTCCGCGCGGCGTGCCCCTCGATGGCGGCATCCGGTCAGTGGACGTAGACTGGCGACGGTCACCAAAATCGTGGATTGTGCTTGATTTTTCGCGGAACCGCTCGGTCGCCCTGTTGTCGGCGCCGCCCGCGCAGGTACTTGACCGATGGGACGGCCGCCGCCTTGCTGCCCCGGTCAGTGCACGCTGTCCGATCCGACGGCGAGGCACTGGCCAACCACCACGCTAGCGGGGCGCACCACCTCGTCGCCGAGCATCGCGCCTGCCGACACCGCGTGCACGACCTTGCCGTCTTGGGCCGGGTCGAGCACCGTCATCGTCGTCACCGCTTGATGGCGCGCCGGATCGAAGGTCTCGCCCAGGCCATCGAAGCGCTGTAAGCCCATGGCCTGCAGCGCGGCGTCGAACTGGCTGCGGATCATGGCCGCGCCGTCCGCAAGGCCCTGGCCGACGCTGCCGCCGTTGCCAGCCGCCTGGCGGGCGTTGTCCAAGAAGCGGTCGAAGTTATCCAGTACGCCGAGCAGCGCCGAGACCGCCTTGGCAAGTTGCTGCTTTTGCAGGCGATCTTGCTCGCGGGCCATGCGCGACCGGGCGGCGTCAAATTCGACGCGCGCCTTGTCGTAGGCAGCGGCGTACTGGCGGGTCTGCTCGCCAGCTTCGGCGGCGCGCCGCTCGAGTTCCCGCTGGGTGCGCTCCAGGTCGGCGGTGCGCGCCTGCAAGCGCGCCACTTCGGCTTGCAGCGCCAGGGCATCGACGGCGGCATCCGCGGCCGGATCGGCGTCTGCGTTGGCCGCCGGGTCGGCGTCTTGCGCTGCTTGAGCCGGCTCTTCGTCCTGGGCTTGCGCGGCGTCGTTGGCTGCGGGCTGATTGGCGTCCATCGTCACGCTCCGGATGGGAAAAACGACACGCGGCCGGGGCGCAAGCGCGCGGGCCAGGCGGTGGCGCGCGCGACGGCTGCCACCGGCCGCTGCATCGGCAGGGCGCACACCGCAGCCGACGGTCGCGGCGCGGCGCTGCCCTCAATGGGCC
>CAXRHS010000052.1:0-7244 GCA_964230235.1 Myxococcota bacterium | reverse complement strand
TTTGGGCCTGTAAAAGAACAAGTCAATCGACACGTGCGCGGAGCGGAGCGGCGAGTCGACTTGCAAAGTCGCGAGCTTGCGACCCACCAAGCAAGCAGTGGGCCAACGTAGAAAATCGAGTAGATTTTTTACGGGCCCTTTGTCGCTCCCTGGGCAACAACGCCAACGCAAGCGCGCAGTTCCTACGCCCCGCTCTGCCACAACTCCGAAATAGGCACCGCCCACAGCCGCTCGCCAAACCGTGCCACGTGCTCCCCATCATAGAGCACCACACCGCCAGCAAAGGCCTCGGCAGTAGTCTGCTGTAGTTGCCTGAGACCTCGAAAATCGGCCTCGCCCAGCGTGGCGCCGGCCTTGATCTCCACGCCAGCGACCTGCCTACCGCGCTCCAGGACCAGATCGACTTCAATGCCGTCCCTGTCGCGATAGTGGAAAAAACCGATGGCCTCGTCGCGCCCGCTGGCGTGTCGGCGAAGCTCCTGAACGACAAAGGTCTCCGTCAATCGGCCGAGCGTATGCTTGTCGGCGTACAGTGACACCGGGTCGTGGCCGAGCAGCGTACAGGCGACCCCGCTGTCGGTGAGGTGCAGCTTGGGGGTCTTTACCAAGCGCGAAAGGGCATTGTTGTGCCAGGGTTGTAACATCTCGACCAGGAAGATGCGCTCGAGCAAGCCCATGTAGTCGGCGATGGTGGGCCGGCTCAGTGAAAACGGCGCTGCCAGCTCGCTGACGTTGAGCAACCGAGCGCTGTGAACTGCTGCAGCCGCCAGGAGCTTGGGAAGCGCGTGCAACGAGGCGATTCGTGCAAAATCGCGCACATCGCGCTGAACCAAGGTCTCGACGTAGTCGCGGTGCCACGCTGCCCGTCGTGCTGGCGTCGCTCTGGCCAGTGCCGGGGGAAAGCCGCCAGCAGCGATGCGGTCGGCCAATTCGGGTCCCAGGCGGCCTGCCTTGGCTTGGCGAAAGTGTCCAGAAAAAAGCTGGTCCACAAAGTCGGAGGCGGTGGCCAAAATCTCGCATTGCGCAAACGGATGCAAGCGCACGACCGCCATTCGGCCCGCCAAGGAATCTGCCATCTCCGGCAGCAGCAGCACATTCGCGGAACCGGTTAGCAGAATCCGTCCGGGTGTTCGATCGCGGTCGACCGCAGCCTTGATTGCGGTGAAAAGGCCGGGCATGCGTTGCACTTCGTCCACCACCACTCGGCCGCGCAGATCGGCAACAAAGCCGACCGGATCGCTTTGCGCGGCGAGCAAGGTCACGGCATCGTCAAGGGTGCGGTAGGTATAGCCTTGTTGGCGGCCATGCATCTGCGCCAGCGTTGATTTGCCACATTGGCGCGGGCCGTGCAGCAGCACCACCGGCGAATCGGTCAACGCCAACCGCAGTTGTGCGGCGGCAAGGCGGGGCAGCTCGTTGGCGGCGATAACCATTCGGCTGATTGTAAGCCGCGCGCCCGCCATTTGCAACCTTGTCGGTCGCGATCTGAAAGCGATGCCATGCAATGACTATGAAAATATGCACGTAACCATGTTAGCCGACAACCTCGCCAAGACCCAACGCACTGCGCACCCGCTTGACCCGTCCCAGCCACTTGGCCGCGTCCGTTGTCACATCGGCCGCCGTGCACGCCGCCGCGTGCGGCGCCCGGTACAGCGCCCGGCCCCACACCCCTACTTTGGCGGCGAACTGCTGGACCTCGTCCACCGTTACGCCCTGCGCTTCGGCCGCCGCCGCCACTTCTTTCTGTGCTTGCTGGCGCGCCTTGAACAGCATCATCTGCACGCGGCTATACACGTTGACGGCGCCGTCGCCGGTGGTCTCGACCGGCAGATAGATGGCCTCCGGATGGATCGCCTGCACGACCGTCTGCACACCGTCCGAGACGCCCGAACTCGGCATGCACCCAAATGGCTTGACCGACAGCGTCATGTTGACCTTGCGGTGGCGGGTGTTGAGCAACAGCTTGGCCACCTCCATGTGCCCTTCGCCGCCGCGCACCTCCTCGTGGTACAGGCCCTGGGTCACTTCGGCCAGCTTCTCCATGTCGGGCAGCGTGTACCCGTGCAGACCCATGGTGTTGGCGATCGACTGAAAGATCGCCCGCAAGGCCTTGTCGGCGACGTGCATCGTCCAGATCTTCTTGCCCGGGTCGCCCTTGTCGGCCAGGCCCCACAGGCCCTTGTCCTGGCCTTCCAGACCCATGCGCCGGCGGGTGTCCCAGCGCACTTCCCACAGGTTGTAGAGCAGCCACGCAGTCACCAGTTGGACGTCGACCTCGGCGCCTTCGGCCTCCAAGAACGTCGGCATCTTGTAGTTGCCGTCGCCTTCAGTGGTCATCGCCCAGAACTCGCCGATGATGCCGACCTTGGGCTTGACCCGGGTGCGGTCGACGGCGACTTTGGCCAGGCGGCGGCGAATCTGTACCAGCACCAGCGGCATTTTGGGCAGCTCGCCCGGGGTTTCCAGCACCTTGACCAGCATCGCCTTGCAGTCGTCGATGGCGGCGTTGGTCGAGCCCGGCACCACTTCGTAGGGCCGGATGCGGTACATCAGGGCATTGAGCGCATCGCCGATCATCAGGCTGAGCAGGATCCGCACGAAGAACGGCCCGTTCATCACCAGGCCGACATCGCCCTCGCCTTTTTGGTCCAGGCCACCTTTTTGCTGGAACAACGCCACCCGAAAGCCGTCGAACCCGGCGTCGCGCAAGGCCTTGCGGTACTCGGTAATGTACGACCCAAACCGGCACGGCCCGCACGCACCGGCGGTCAAGAACAGGTAGTTGTCGACGATTTGCTGGGTGTCCATGCCGCCATCGCGCAGCTGGCTCAAGAACTTGACCAGGTTGCCGACGGTGAAGTAGGTCGGGTTGCACTGGCCGCGGTTGCCGAATTCCTTGCCGTAGCGCAGCGACTCGTAGTCGGGGCAGTCCAGCGCCTGCACCCGGTAGCCCAGGCCGCGCAGACCGGCGACCACCAGCGTATCGTGGGCGATGGTCAGGCCCGAGACCAGAATCGTGGTGGTGCCGCGCTCCTTGGCGGTAAAGCGGTCGTGCACCACGTCTTTGAAGTGCTCGGCGCCGCCCATGCCCATGCGCTCGCGCTCTTGTTTGGCATAGGCGTCGAGCTCGGCTTGCAGGCGTTCCTGCCAGATAGGATCGAGCTCCGGCTCGGTCTTGGTCGGCGCTACGACCGGCGCGGGTTTGGGCGGTTCAGGTGCCCGCGCGACCTTGGCGCGCTCGGCGAGCCGTTCGACGGGAACATGGATTGTGGCAATGCCGCTGTCGGCCATGGTGAACTCCTATTGATCTAGGGATTGGTGCGGGACTGAAAGAATCCCTTGGCTTTGTCGAAAAGGCGCCCGAGCGAAACCCGCCCTGGCACCGGGGCTGGGTGCGTGCGATGCGGGTGTGCGTGCGCGATCGGCGGCGCGGCCGGCAGATCCGGCACCGGCACCGAGGCCGCCTTGTGCTCGCGCTCGGCTTTTTCGCGCGCAAACTGGGCGATCAGCTCCTGGCGCTTGGCCTCCACCTTGGCTTGCAAGGCGTCTTTGCGGACTCGCAGGTCGGCTAACCGCTCGCGCTGGCGCTCCAGCGTATAGGCGTAGGTGCGCACCCGAATGCCCATCGACCCACCGGGCTTGTTGGCGTCGATGTCGTGCAGCGCCGACGCTGGGGTCTTGCTGGCGCCCAGGATCTTGTCGATGGTGGTGTAGACCGGCGCATCGTGGCCGCACTTGAAGCTGGACAGATCGAGCACCGCGACGTTGGGATGGCGCGCCGCGAACTTGGCGCACCACACCTTGTAGGCGCTGTTGGCGCTGTAGTTCTCGGGCCACACGTCGTTGATGTCGAACACATCGGGCAAGCCGGCGGCCAGATCCTCGCCAAAGAACCGGCCCAGCCACGCCCGGTCGCGCGGGATAGCGCCCATCGACAGCACCGGATAACCAAGCGCCTGGAACTCTTCGGCAATGCCGTGGTTCAGCCCCGGGTCGCTGTGGTACGGTCGGCCGAGCACCAACAGCACCACCCGATCTTCGGCCTCGGCGGCATCCAGAATTGCGCGGCCGCGGCGCTCGCGCTCGCTCTGAAAATCCTCTTGCGACTTGAGGGCCTGCTCGACCGCGTGGCGGTTCTCGTCTACGGTGACGCCAAGCAGCTCGCCAAACGCTTGATAGAGCTGGTCCCGCAGCAAAAATGGCTCGTTGTAGGTCAGCGCCTGATCGACAAAGCGCACGCCCTTGTCGGCGAACCAGTCTTTTTCTTTGGTAAACGCCGCCTTGAGCACATCGGGCGCGCCTTGCACGATCGGGCAACTTGCGTGGTCCATGGTCCCGGTCAGCGGCGACGGCACGTGGGTAATCGCCGGCAACCAGATGGCGTCCAAGGCCTTGTGGGGGTGGACCTCGAAAAGCAGGTGGTGCATGTGCGCCTGGCCCACTTTGCTCGGAAAACAGGGGTCGATCGACCCGTACTTGCCGCCGCGCGCCCACAACTCCTCGCTGGTGTCGTCCGAGAACACCACGTTCTGGCGCTCAATCCCCAATGTCTCCAAGTAGGTGCGCATGAACGGCGCGATCGACCAGATGTTGAGCACCTTGGGGATGCCGACCCGAATGGTCTTGCGCCGTTCTCGGGCCGCCTCGCTCGACCGCTGGAAACCGCGCCGCACCACTTGCGACTGCTGGCGCAACAAGCGGTCCACCGCGACCTCGGTGACCTCCAGCGGTGTGCCAGCCTCTGGCATCTGCGCCGGGGTAAACCGCGACGAAAACAGCGCCTTTGCCTCCCACTCGACCAGGTTGGGATAGGCCTTGCGCAGCTGGGCCCGCTGCCGGGTCAAGGTCTTGAGCGCCGCCTCGTCTTCGACGGTGCCTTTTTCGCAGCTGAACCCGGCGATGTAGCGCGCGGTATCACCGGTTGGCGCCACGGTGTCGATAAAGGTGCGGCTGCACAGGTTCGGGCAGAAGTGGCAGCGCGTCGACTCGTCGGTGGTCGCGGTAAACTCCACGCCAATCGCGGCGTCGATGCCAATCCACTCGGTCTTGCCGGTGCGCAGGTGCTTGCGCCACACCTCCAGCGCCGCGCCAATTGCGCCCGCCTCGCCAGGATGCGGATGCACCCGCACCACTGCGCCCGGCACCCGCTGGCGAATGTAGTCCACTTGGGCTTTGACGGCCGCCAGGTTGTACTGGGTGCCGCCTTGCAGCACGAAGGTCTTGCCGAGCTCGGCCATCCGCGGGATCGACACCACGTACTGCCAGACATTTTTGGGCAGCACCAGCGCCAGGCCCGCCAGCATCTCTTCTTTGCTGTAGCCCTCTTTTTGAAAGTTGACGCGGTCTGCATCCAAAAACACCGCGCAGCCATACGAGAACGACGGGCTGAGTTCGGCACCAAATGCGGCGTCGGCGTATTCCGTCACCGGCACCCCGAACTGGTCGGCCATCGCTTGCAGCAACATGCCATTGCCGGCCGAGCACTGGTTCGAGAGCTTGAAGTTGTCGACGTCGCCGTGCTTGAGAAAAAGCACCTTGATGTCCTGGCCGCCAATGTCGCACACCACATCGACATCGCCGAAGTAACCGACCGCGCTGCGCATGTGCGCGATGGTCTCGACGACGTGGGCGTCGGCGCGCAGCACTTTTTCGAGCACCGGGCCGGCGTAGCCGGTGACACCAAAGCCGACGATGTCGAGCAGCCAACCGCGGGCAAGCGTGCCCGCGCGAACGCGGTCCAGCATCTGCCGCATATCCACGATCGGGTTGCCCTTGGACAGCTGGTATTCTTTCCACAGCACCGTGCCGTCTTCGGCAACCAGCACGCACTTGCTCGACGTGGAGCCACCGTCCAGCCCCAGCGCGGCGCGCACCACCGATCCGGCCGGCAGGTCGGGGGGCGCGAACCGCGGCACCTTGTAGGCATCGACGAACGCGGCGACCTCGATGCCGCCACTGGCCAGCGGCGGCCCGGCGGTGCCAGCGAGGCGGGCTTTGCGTCCCTCTCCTGCGTAGGCGCGCATGCCGTCCAGTCCTTGGTACACGCCGACATCGGCCGGCTCGTGCAGGCCGTAGAAGACCGCGCCAAGCGCAGCGTAGAGTTCGGCCTTTTCCGGTACGAAAATCAGCTCTTCGACCGGCAGGTCCGGCACGGTGGCGCCGCGCTCGCGCCAGATCTCGGGGATGCGCAGCCGCCACGCTTGGACCAAGAAGGGCAGGAACGTATTGGGTCCGCCCAGCAAAAGCACCTTGGACTGTAACGTGTTGCCGCGGGTCAGCACGCTCAGGTTTTGCATCACGATGGCGTCGGCCAGCGAGTTCAGGATCTCTTCGCCGGGGATGCCGGTCTTGACCAGGTTGACGATGTCCGTTTCGGCAAACACGCCGCATTTGGCGGCGACGTGGTGCAACTTATCGGGATTGAAGGTGATTCCCCGCGCCACTTCGATTGGCACCCCCGCCTTGACGAAGCACTTGTCGATGGTGGCGCCGGTGCCCGAGGCACACTTGTCGTTCATCGACGCCCACGCCTGCTTGTCGCCGGTCTGGACGTTTTCTTTGAACATCAAGATTTTGGCGTCCTGACCGCCCAGTTCCACCACCGACCGCACGTCGGGGTGCAGCGCCTCGACCGCCATCGCCACCGCGTTGACTTCTTGGACGAAGCGCGCGCCGAGCGGGCCGCACAGGGGGCCGGCGCCCGATCCGGTGGCGAAAATCCGCGCACCTTGCAGGGCCGCGGTCCCCAGGTCCGCTTCGATCCGCTCCAAGAATTCGATGACCGTCTCGGGCTGGCGGGTGTGGTGGCGGGCATAGTCGCGCCATACGATGCGGCGGTCGCGCGCGTCGACGACCACGGCCTTGACCGTCGTTGAGCCGACGTCCAGGCCAATGGCAACGGGACCAGTGGGCTTGGCGTCCAGGCATTGGGCAGTGCTGGCTTGGGACATCGGCGAGCGTTCCTAAGGGCCTGTAAAATAATAACTCAGTCGACCTCGACAGGAGGCGGAGCGGCGAGTCGACTTGCAAAGTCGCGAGCTTGCGACCCACTGAGCAAACAATGGGCCCACGTAGAAAATCGATTAGATTTTTTACGGGCCCTAAGAGGGTGTTTACATTCATTGCCGTAGCGAGCGGAATCAGGCGCCCGCAAGGCGAGGCGGAGGCCGCGTGACGACTGAGGCGCACTCGCAGTGCGCCGCAGGGAGGAAGGGGGCCGACAACAAAGCATGGCGGGATGC
>CAXRHS010000051.1:0-10309 GCA_964230235.1 Myxococcota bacterium | reverse complement strand
GCCGACCAGGCATACAACTGCGCCTGAGGTGCGAGATCGGCCACGATTTCGGCGCACGCTGTGCCGTGCACCTCGTCGGGATCCGGGCGTTGGTAGGGCGCTTTGCCGGCGATTTCTTGCAGTTCGCCCGACTGCACGGCCGCCGACAGGCCGTGCCAGGCGTCGTCCAGCACCGCGACCTTGGCGCCCTGCCCTGCCGTTCCACACGTGTGCAGGCGATCGGCGCCGGTGAGGTCCACACCCTGCGTGGCATTGGGCCCGACAAGTCTGCGACTCGCCCACGGCAACCGGACTGCGGTCAGCCCAGGCAGCGCGCGGTCCAATTCGGCCACCTGGGCGAGCGGCACCCAGGCAAGCCAGGCATCCCAGCCGCGCGCCACGGGGCGCAGCCCGAGGGTTGAGATGTGCGCATCAGACCAGACCGCGGCGGCCTTTTCGGTCGCGGCGTGCAACTCGACCAGCACGCGATCGCCCTGCACCATCGGCGCGCGCCAGCGACGGGCGTAGGGTCGCACGGCGGGATCGGCCAACGCGCGGTCGATTTCGCCACAACGCCAGCCCTCGACGACCTGGCGCAACGGACCGTGGACCGGACTTTGTGCTGGCCAGGCCTGACCGGCAGCATCAAGCGCGCTCAGGCAAAGGCACAAGGCAACGATTACTTGAGCGCAAACTCGGCGGCGGTCGCCTGCAGTGCCGGCCGCAGCGACTTCTGCAACGCGAAAAGCCGCGCCCATTTGGGCCGGACGTGCGCCTCCACCGCCAAGGCCGCAGGCTTGCGCACCGTCCCGTCGATCTGCTGCGCGCCCATGTCGTAGAAGCGCGACTTCTGCGACGCATCGCCGGCCGACTGCGCCAATGCCGGCAACGCGGCGAGCGAAAGCACCGCAACTGCGAACCACCACGTCTTTTTCATGACTTCCCACTGGTGCGCGCGGCAGGATCATGCGCGCATCGTGCTGGGACGTCCAAGGGTTTGCAACGGTCTGACGGCGCCTCCCGCAAAATCCGGCATGGGCGGCAGAACCGCAAGGCCTGGCGTGCCTCGCGGGTCGAGCGTTTTCGCCTTGCAGGCGAACACTGCGTACCGAAGATGACGAGGCTGCGAATCGATCTTCGGTGGTGCTGCTGTCTCGCGTTCCCGGGCTGGGCGTCGGCGCGACGTTCGACCAGGAGCCTCGGCCAGTACCACAGGTCCTAAATTCGCGTTGGGTTACCAACGCGAATTTCGAGCAATGTACTAGAGGCCGCGGATGCGGCCGAGCGCGGGGGTCACAGGGGGCGGCGTGCCCCCTTCTCCTTACGAAACAGGCAAGTACCCAAACCGGTGCGCGCGTTGAACCCAACGCGAACTTCGGGTTTTGGGTACTAGTGCGAAAAGTACGGGTTCTCGCCAGTCGAGTGGTCGGTGACGTCGATGATCTCTTTGATGTCTGGAAACTTGTCCTTGAGCCGGGACTCGATGCCGAACTTGAGGGTGGCCGAACTCGACGAGCAGCCGTGGCAGCCGCCGCCAAAGCGCAGCATCACATTGCCGTCCTGGACCTCGACCAGGTTGACGACGCCACCGTGCGAGGCGACCGACGGGTTGATCTCGGTGTCGATGACCCACTGGACCCGCTCGAAAAGCGGCGCGTCGGCGGCAGGACCGGCGGCGGCCGGGTTGTCGAAGTGGAACCCGGAAAAATCCGCAGTCTCCATGTAGTCGATGGTGCCGTCCTTGAAGCGCCCGTAGCTCTTCTCGTCGACATAGACCGTCAGGCCTTCCGCGATCATGACCTGATCGTCGGGCTTGGCCTCCGTCTCAAAATCGAGGTCGTAGAAGTAGCCGTCGGGGCCGCCGAGGTCGACGATGACGCGCAGGCCGTAGCCCTCAGGTTGCTGTTTGTCGCCCATCTCGCGGACTTTGCGAACGGCGGCGCTGGTGATGTGCATGATTGGTTCCGGGCGGCCGAGGCGACCGCGGTGGGATCGTAGGTGGGCTGGCAGTCGCGTCAATGCCGGACTGAATTAGTCCTGATTCTGCCATCACAAAGCGGTCACGACCGCGGCTCGATTACAGTTTGTCTTTGGTGACATCCGCCGGGTAAAAAAACGCGGATACGCCGGTACACGTCAGCGCCTCCGACATGTGCGGACAGGTGCCCGTGCCGTCTTGGGCAAGGTCGCCCATGCTGCTCGTCAGCGACTCGACGATGTCGTCGATGTTGCCCTGGTCTTCGGCCGCGGTCTTGGCGATCTTGGCGATGCTCGAGAGCGTAATGCCGCCGCCGACCAGCCCCGCGTCGATGCGCTGGTCGTCCACGACATGGAAGCGCACCCGACCGCCGCGCATCTCCAGCGTGTAGTCCTTGCCAAACACTTGCAAGGGCAGGTCGATGTCGAACGGGCCGACGTCGATGGTGCCGCCTGTCAGCTTGCCCTTGCCGCACACGGTGGCGGGATCGCGCTTGTTGAGGTGAAAAGTTTGGCCGGTCAGCACCTTGCCGTCAGTGCCGAGCAGCGGAATACCTTGACCGGCGCGGATGCGCACAGTGACGTCCGGGTCGTCCGTCAAGCTGTCCAAGCCGACCAATTCGACCATCAGCAACACGCCGCCCGACTCGACGCTGGCCTGCAGCAGGGACTCGAACGCGGCGATGCCCGAAGCCTCGATGAGCGGAACCAACAGCGAAAACTGGTTGTCGATGCCGACGACGCCGTCGGGCGACACGTAGTCCTTCTTGCCACACGTCGCTTTGTCATCCTCGCCGCTGACCTTGCCGTCCAAATCCCAGCCAAGCACGGTGCCCGGCGGCTTCTGCCGCGCGAACTTGATGGTGTCGAGCACGAAAAGGCGCTTGGTTCCAAAGGGCGCAACTTTGGTCTCGAAAGCGGTGTCGCCCTTGCCGTCGCGGGCCGCGTCCGCCGTCGCCGGTGCCGCACCGCTGCTGCAACCGATTGCGCATCCCAAGAGGGCGAATGCCCCCAGACCAAGCACGCCCAGCCGAAAGGGCCGGATTGCGGCTGCGCGATGCAGCGCTGTTGGTCCAACTTCAAGGTCGCATGCAGTCGACCCCTGGTTGAGACCGCGGACAGCCATTGAAACTTGCTCGGGTTTTCGATAGCCCCGCCAGGCTGGCTTGAACACGATTCCTCCACCGATCGCGGTCCCGAACCGCGTCCGCGACCCGCGCGCGAAGCCTACGCCTCGATCGCGCCCAATCCCGCGCTGACCTTGCCACCCTCGGCGCCAAACTCACTCAAATCGCAACCGACCGCCCGGCACAGCGACAGCAGCGCCTTGGAGGTGTTCTCGCCGCCTTCGCTGCGGTAGTGCACGTCGTTCTTGAGCTTGCCGCCCGCCGATCCGGCGATGATCAATGGCATTTCTTCCAGCGAGTGGGTTTTGCCGAGGGAGACCTCGCTGCAGCCCATCACTGCGCAGTGGTCGAGCAAAGTGCCAGCGCCTTCCTGCACTTGCGCCAGTGCGTCGACCTGGGCGGCGTACATCTCTACGCATTGGATGGTGATGGCGTTGACTTCTTTCTGTTCGCCGGGTTCGTTGTGGGTCAACTCGTGGTGACCGGTGGTGGCACCCTGGAAGAGCACATTGGTGACCGGCATGGTCAGGAAGTTGCTGAACACGCGCGTCTGATCGCAGGCCAACGCGTAGGCGACCAACTCTGCAAACACTTGATTCTTCTTGGCAAGTTGCGGCCGACCCTCGATATCCGGGTAGGTCTTGTCCGGCGCCTTTGGCATTTTGCAGGCGTCGAGCTTGGGCGGCGCGAGTTCCAGCTTGGCCAGCCGCTTTTCCAGTTGCCGCACGCCTTCAAAGTGCTGGTCGAGGCGTTGGGCGTCCGCCGCGCCGACCTGGTCGCGCAGGCTTTTCAGGTCGGCGGACACAGCGTCAAGGACGCTGCGGCGCAGGCCCAACGTCGGATCAAACTTGGGCTTTTCGCCCGGCATGGTGAAACCGACGCCAAAGATGCGCTCGAAAAGCGCGTAGGGATTGGTCTCTGCCGGGTTCTGCGAATTGGGACCGTTGAACGAGTAGCCGTTGCCGGCTGCGGCGCCGAACTCGAGCGACCGAAAGCGCGTGTCTTTGCCGATGACGTCGGCAACAATCTGATCGATGCTCGGCCCGCCAAACGTGGTGTCGCCGCCCTGGTGGATGAGCGGCAGACCGCTCAAGATGCCCGCCGCGCCGGCGCCGTGCGGTTGGCTGTTGGGGATGCCCAGCCGGGTACCGGTGACCACCGCGATCTGCGACTTGTGTTTGGCCAGCGGCGCGAGCTGCTCGCTCAACTGCCATTCGTTGCCGGTGCCGCTTGCTTTGGGGACCCAGCGATCGGGCAGGATCCCGTTGCCCCAAAAGAACAGGCCGAAGCGCTTGGGAAAGCCGTCGCTGCCGGGCTCTGCCCAGGCGGTGCCGTTGTCGTTGCAGAAGCGATCGAGCGCAGGCAGCCCGATGGCGACCACCGTGCCGCCGAGCATGCCGCGCAAAATCGAACGGCGGGTCAGGTTGCGCACGTTCATTTGGCCCCCGTGCAAGCAAGGCGCGAAAAGCCATCGGACAGTGCGATGTCGCGAATCAAGCCTTTGATTTTCATGCCGTTCTTGGCAAATGTCGCTGCGAGCGCGTCAACTTGCGGCTTCTCTCCGGCGACAGTTGGCCGCGCGACCGCGTAGCCATACAGCTTCTGCGTCACGCACTGGCGAAACTTGGCGCTGTCGGCCAGCACCTGCGCAAAAGTGTCGAGGTCGCCAAAAGGGACGCCGTCGAGGTCGCCGGTGGTGTCGATGGGCTCGCCGTTGTCCTGCATCCGGTATCGACCGATGCCGTCAAAGCGCTCAAAGGCAAACCCAATCGGGTCCAAGGCCTTGTGACACGAACTGCAGCCCGGAACGTTCATGTGTGCGGTGAGGCGCTGGCGCAGCGTCTTGGCGTTGGGCGACGGCTCGGGAATTGCCGTGTTGAGGTTGGCGGGCGGGTCGGGCACGAAATCGCACAGCAAAAACCGCCGCACGAATGCGCCGCGCAGCGTCGGCGAGCTCGACACCGGGTGGGCGGCGTGGGCCAGAAACGAGACCTGGCCAAAGTAGCCGCGGCGCTCGCTGTGGTCGGGCAGCGACACCTTGGCGTGCCCACTGTCTTTTTCGGCTGGCACCTCGTAGATGGCCGCCAGGCGGCGGTCCACATAGGTCGCGCGCGAAGTGATGAAGGTGCGGAAGTCGGCGTCGGCGTCGAGCACCAGGTTCTCGACCACGCGCAGGGTCTCTTCGCGCGCGGAGGCGCCAAGATCGCCACTGAAGTGCTTGTAGACCTTGGGGTCCTTGTTCAGCTTGGCGACTTCGTGCAGCTGCAGCCATTCGCTGGCCCAGTTGCGCACGCTGCGCCGCAGTTTCGGATCGGCGAGCATCCGGTCGACCTGCGCGGCGCGAACCTTGGGATCGTGCAGCGACCCATCCTTGGCGGCCGCGAGCAGCGCCGCATCCGGTGGCCCGGCCCACAAGAAGTAGGCGAGGCGCGAAGCCAGCTCGTGCGCCGTCAAGCGCTTGCAGCCCGCGTGCGCCGGGTCGGCCTGGCCGTGCTCTGCCCGATACAGAAAACCAGGCGCTTGCAGCAGCTGCACCAACGCATACTCGGCCGCCTGCTCAAAGGTCCCGAGCGCAGTCGCCGCCTTGGTCGCAGTTGCCGCGAGCGCCGCCACTTCACCCGGCGTCAACGACCGCCGCCACAGGCGATCACCGACGTGCGAAATGAATTGGCCAAGGCAAGTCGGGTCTTGGGGCCCGGTCGGCTTGCACGGCAGCAGCTTGCCCAGCCGGTCCGGCTTTCCGGCCACCTGCGCGGCGAGACTGCGCGCGGCTTCTTCGTAGAGTTCGACGCCGCGCGGAGAGACCTTGGCGACGGCACTGCCAACGGTCAGCAGGTGCTCGAACGCCACATCGGGCTCCAGCGTCGCCGGCAGCGTCAGATCGTCCCCCAACACATCGCGCACGGTGTTGTCGTACTGCGCGCGGGTCAACCGCGGCATCGCGGCCGGCGCCGGCGTGAGCTGGGCCGGCGGCGGGGTCGCGGCTGGGGTGCCCTGTTCCTCGCACCCGGCCAGGGCCAGCGCGGCAAGAAGCGCTGCAAGTGCACGTCTCATCGGCCCTCCGCCTCGCTGGCGAGCAGTTCGCGCAACGCAGCAAACGTCGCATCCCATCCCATCTTGGCAGCGTCGGCCAGCAATTCCGGGCGCATGGCGACCTCGCTCGCGACCAGTGGGCTCACGATCGTGACCACGCTGCTGTCGCCATCGTCGAGCGGGGCGATGCCGATGCGCCAGTAGTCCGGGGTCAACTGACCATCTTCGCCGGCATTTTTCCCCGCGCTCTGCACGCCGTACCACTCCAATACCGCCAGGCGCGGCGGCTCGAATTCGACCCAGCGACCGAGCCGCTCCCAGGTCGCGCCGTCGTCGTCTTGCCAGCCGGCGTGGACTTCTCCGTTGACCGACTCCGTGCTCTCGGCGGCGTCACAGAACCAGGACTGCAACCCCAAAGCGGTGGTGAAAAGTGCAAATACGCGGTCGGGCGTCGCTGGCAGCGCGTGGCGCACGATCACCTGCCGGGGTGTAGGCTTGTGGGGGTCGAACATCGGATTTCCGCGGTGCCGCAGGCGTCTACTTGCCCTTTTTGGTCTTGCCTTTCTTGGCTGGCTCGGCCGCGGGCGCAGGCTCGGGCACAGGCGCGGGCATCGACTCGACCGTTTTCGCAAGCGCCTCAAACAAGCCGCTGACGCAGGGATCGGGCCTGGGCAGGCTCTTCAGGTCATCGAGCGCAGTGGCAACCAGCTCACCGCGGCGCTTGCCGCTGGGCAGACCCTGGTCAAACTGCTCGCGAAGGTGGTCGACGTAGCCGCTGCGCTTGCACATGACCTGGGCGACTTGCAGCAGACAGGTCTGGCCCTCGGGCTGGCCAACCAAAAAGCCGGCGACCTCATTGGACTCCAACAACATGGCCTTGGCGTCCAGGCGCTTGCACTCCGCCTTGCCGTCCGCACCGCGCAGCTGCGCGGCAGCCCAGCGCGCCAGGAAGTGGTCGCCCAAGCTCTGGTTGGCAAAGTGCGCATGGCCGGGCGACACGCCGGCCTTGAACAGCGAAGACTGCAGCAAGCGCTCGCAAGAGCTGTGCTTGACAGCAGCGTCGGCCAGCGGCGTCGCCGCCACACAGTCCTCCAGGGTCACCGGCAGGTTGCGCTCGCCTTTGTCGGGGTTCTTGCGCGCAACCATGCCGTCGCAAGTTGCCATGGCATCGTCGGGCGTCATCGCAACGCCTTGCAGGTCTTTGAGCAGCTGCGCCTTGATGAAATAGCGGTACACCTCGGAACGACTGTTCTCGAAGTTCTTGAAATCCTGACCGGCCGCCTCGCTGGCGGCATTCTTGGCCAGTTTTTGCACCACCTGCAAGTCGCGGTAATTCGCCATATGCGGAAAGTGGCACCGGTCAAACTGCGTGACCTTGCGGTCCAGGCCGTAGCGCTTGATGAATTCGTCGACGACTTTTCGATCCGCCGCATCGGGCACATACCGACCCAGCGCCGCCATCGAGTCCTCGCAGGTCAGTTGCGGGATCTCCAAGCGGGCGTCGACCGTGGCGATGCCGTAGTTGCTGTGAAAGACCGGCGGCCGCGTCATCACCAGGGCGCGCGCATTGGGTCCGACCCGGGTGACCAGATCGTCGATGTGGCGGGCCAAGGCGTCGCGCGCCAGCAACGGAGTCTCGTCCAGCGAGTCGAGCACGGCGACCCACGGCGCGTTGCCCAGGCGGTCGGCCAACACCTTCTCGGCCTGCGCCGGGTCTTTGTTGCCCATCTTGGCCGCAAGCACGATGGCGATCGGGTTGACAGTCGGCGTGGCGGCCTCGGAAAGGGGCACCACGTCAAGGTTGAGATCGAGTTGGAAGAACGGCACTTTGCCGCACGCCTGCGCAGTGAGCGACTCTGCCAACGTGCTTTTGCCGGTGCCGCCGCGCGCCAGCACCAGTGCCGTTCGCACGCGCAGCTTGCCTGGCTCGACCGCGACCGCGAGGGCCGTCGCCAGTTCCTGCTCAGGCAGGTAAGCCCGCTGGTTGTTCGGCAATTCGCGCCCAGGCCACTGGTGCAGCACCAGGTCGACTGGAATGTACTTCTTGGCCGCGACGTCGGCCGCGCGCTTGGCCTCGGCCTTGCCGCACTGCGCGACGTACTCCACGCCCGGGCCGGGTGGTGGCGGCGCTGGTTTGACTTCGGGGCCGCCGCACGCAGCACACAGGTGCAGCAGCGCGATCCAGGTAGCGTAGGCAACGATGCGTGGGAACATGCCGAAAACTCCGCGGTGCCATCCGGCCGACGGTGCCGGCTGTGGCGGTGCAGACTTTGCCACGGTTTTGTGATCCGCGCGACCATGGACTGCGGGCGGTCACCGCTGGTCGTCGCGTGCCGGCGAAGTGTTGCGCCGACTTCCGGCCGGCCGACCAGGCACCCGCCGCGAAGGCCGAACGGCTGGTCGAAGATCAAGGTCGCGGGACAGGCATCGTTGTCCCTGACCGCAAGCCGAGGTGCAGCGCCTCGCATTGTCGGCCTGGCGACGCCCTGCTATCGTCGCCGCATGACCGTTGCCCGCCTGCCGCGCGACCGGGCCCAAACGCTGGTCGCAACCCTGAACGCCGAACTTGCCACCGCCTCGCCCGCCGACATCCTTGCGGCCGCGCACCGCGAATTCGGGTCGTCGGCCGCGATCTCGTTTTCGGGTGCCGAGGATGTGGCCCTGTTGGGCCTTGCCCGCGACCTCGAAGTGACCCTGCGGGTGTTCTGCCTCGACACGGGCCGGTTGCACGCCGAAACCTACGCATTCCTGGAAACCTGCCGCCAGCACTTTGGCCTGCCCATCGAGGTGTACTTTCCGCAGGCTGCGGCCGTGCAGTCGCTGGTGGCCGCCAAAGGTCTGTTTTCATTCCGCACTGACGGGCACAAAGAGTGCTGCGGCATCCGCAAAGTTGAGCCGCTGCGGCGGGCGCTTGCCGACGCGCCGGCCTGGATTACCGGCCAGCGGCGCGATCAAAGCCCGGACACCCGCGCGGAGGTGCCGATCGTGCAACTGGACGAGGTCTTGAGCGGCGCGGACGGCACCGCGCTCGTCAAGTTCAATCCGCTGGCCAACTGGTCGTCGGCCAAGGTCTGGAAGTACATTCGCGCGGCCGAACTGCCGTTCAATCCTCTGCACGAACGCGGGTTTGTCTCCATCGGCTGCGAACCCTGCACGCGCCCAGTCCTGCCCGGCCAGCATGAGCGCGAAGGTCGCTGGTGGTGGGAAGAGGCGACGCGCAAGGAGTGCGGGCTGCACGCGGCCAACTTGGACAGCCGCGGACCGTGAGCAGCTACCCGGCCAACCGCGACGGTCTGGGCGCGATGCTGACCGCGTCGGGCGTCGCGCTATCGGCCGCGCAGGTCGACACGCTGTGGCGCTACCATCAGCTGCTGCGCGCGCACAACTCCGACGCCGATCTCACGCGACTGCACGCATTTGCGACCATGGTGTCGCTGCACTACGTCGACTGCTTGCTGGCCGTGCAGAAAGTGGCCGATCTGCTGCCGGCGCGCCTGCTCGACATCGGCACGGGCGCGGGCTTTCCCGGGATTCCGCTGCAAATCGCGCGCCCGGACGTCACGGTCTTGCTTTGCGAGATGCGAGCGCGGCGCGTGGCGTTCTTGACGCAGGCGGTCGCGACTTGCGGCCTGCGGAGCGAAGTCGTTCACGAAACCCTGAATCGCAGCACGGGCTTGCAGGCCGGCGGCATCATCACGCGCGCGTTTGAAAAAGTGGGTGCCACCCTGCAACGGGTGGCACGGTTGGTGCCCGCAGGCGGTGTCGCCATCTTTCTCAAGGGTCCGAATTGCCAACCGGAAGTCGACGAGGCCGCGCAGACCCACGCGCGGGGTTGGCGGCTGGAGCGCGATGTCGCTTACGGCATCCCGATGACCACACACAGCCGCCGGGTGCTGGTCTACCGCAGGCTCAGCGATGCAGGTGACGTCGGCCAGCGCAGGCAGCGGGTCATCGAGTCGGCGAACAACCCCGAGTTCAAGCAATGGCTGGAGCTGTTGACCGGCCGGGGCATCCGCGACCAGGGGCTGGCGCTCGTCGCGGGCGCCAAGCTGGTGCGCGAAGCCGTCGGCGCGCTTGGCCACTTGTGTACCACGTTGCTGGTCCCGCGCGGCCTGGAGCGCTTGCCCGAAGACCTGCCCGACGATCTGCCCGTGGTCGAGTTGGCCCCGGCGCTGCACAAGCAGTTGGACGCC
>CAXRHS010000050.1:0-7082 GCA_964230235.1 Myxococcota bacterium | reverse complement strand
CGACTGCGGGGCCAGCACCAGCGGCGGCTGAAACGGGTAGATCTGCCCACCGGTCAGCGCGAGGTCGCCGGCGTGCAGGGTGTAGGTGTGCGGCATGTCCAGGCGCACCTCGTGCAGCGTCAGCGGAGTGCCGCCCAGATTGCGGATCGACAGCGGCTCAGTCGCCGCGCCATGTAGTTGATGCGCGCCAAAGCGCACCGGATTCGGTTGCACTTTGAGCGTCGGTGGCGACGGCGGCCGCGCCAGCCAGAAACAGAACTCTGCGTGCGGCAACTGCGGATCGCCGTCGGCCAGGATGCACACCGTCGCCTTGTAGGGCTTGTCGTGCAGTGGATCCAAGCGCACCGAGAATTGCACCTCAGGCACGGAACCGCCGCGACT
Source organism: Myxococcota bacterium (assembly GCA_964230235.1). GTDB lineage: Bacteria > Myxococcota_A > UBA9042 > UBA9042 > UBA9042 > SXRM01. Next base: position 6,701 of record CAXRHS010000050.1, on the reverse strand, counting down.
GCTCGCGAGCGCAGCCGGTGCAAGCAGTGGCCACCTCGAAGCCTGACTCTCGCACGGCGCGCCGCTGCCACCTGCCGCGCACGACCACGGCTGACCGGCGTCCGTCGACCTGACCTCGACATGCAGCAGCTTGAGCGCAGCAGCCGTTTGGCCGTTGGCAGCGTTGGTCAACCGCACCGTGAACGTCTGGGGCTGCATGGCGGCGCCAGCCTGGGTGGGCACCGAGAGCGTCTGCCACGGCTGCAGTGGCCCCGGATGCCCTTGGACTTCGACGTGGAGCGTGCCTATGCAGCCGGCCTTGGCACCGCCCAGGCAAGCGGGGACGTGACCGGCGAGCGTTTCCGGATCGTGCAAGCCATCGCCGCAGGACCAGACCGCGCTCAGAAGCGCCAGCACCAGGCCATGGCGGCAACAAGCGTGGGTCATGGCGACCTGCCTTTTGTGCGCGGGGGGTTGCGGGCGCACCTCAAGGCACGGTGCGCTGGCGTTGGGGGGTTGTCAAGCGGGAATTGGCGGGTGATAGGCCAGGCGCGACGAGCATTGCAGGTCGAAGGCGCCGTCCGTTGCTAGCTGTTTGGGGCCGACCGGTATTTCGGCCAAGCGTGCAAGTCGAGACGCTGGCTCAAGCCGCGCGCAACGGCGCAAGTTCAGCCAATCCGACCGGTGGCCCGTGAATTTCTGCAACGACGTCAAGGACCGTCTGCGGTGGCGTTGTCGCCGGATGGACAATCTCGACGCCCAGGGGTGCGCCGGTGTCGTCGAAATCAACCACGATGCCTGGGCGGAACTCACGCGAGCGCGCGACCCTGGTGCTGGCGTCGCCGTTCAGGCGCAGGTATGCAGCAAATGGCCGACCATCAACGAACGACACTTCCAGAAAACGCGAGGTCATGGTTCACCTAATCCGGCTGAAACGCCGTAACGATGATAGTTCGCCCCAATTCAAGCTGGGGCTCAACGACAATGTGCCAGACAGCGCCGCTCAGCGAACATTCAGCGACAAAGCGGCCTGACTCGTGGCTGGGCCGGACGCGCCGAACCCGTGCCAGCGCCGCCTGCAATTGTAGCAGACTCAAGCCGCGCTCGATCATGCGTCGCTGCGCGTGACCCGAAACGACCCGTGGCCAGGGCCACCAATCCGGCAAGCGGGGCCGCCGCCGCTGCGTCACTTGACCACTCCCAGAGGCATCCCGCTACCCAATATCCCCCAAAAGCGTATGCAACGCACACCCGGTCAGCCGCCGCGTGCTCCACGGCCTATCGCGCTCGTGGCGGGCCTGGTCCTGCAGCAAGCCCAGCAACGGATGCTGCAAGCCCAAAAGCGCCTGGCGATGCCGCTCTTCGCCGTCGCGGTCCGGCAGGTGTCGCGCAGTGCGCATGGCCCACAGGTGCAGCCGCCCCTTGGCAAACGGCGAAGTCTCCACAGCCGCGCCGTGGTCGAAGCGTTTGTAGGCCGCTGCCAGATCCTTGCGCCGCAGCGCAACTGCGCCCGCCAGCAGCAAGAAGGTCGGGTCGTTGGGCGCCAGTTGCACGGCCGTCAGCAGCTCATCTTCGACCGGTTTGGGCTTGGAACCCTGGGCTTCCAACTGCGCCGCCCGCAGGTAGTGACGGTACGCGTGACCCGCGGCCGTGTCGCCGTCGTAGACCGAGTCGCTGGCGGACGGCAGGCTCGGCGCGGCCTGCACTTGCACACCGCCCACGGGTGCACTCCAATCCCAAGCGACCGACTGCACTTCGCCGCGGCCCGAAGGACAGCGCCCCACCGACAGGTGCACCACGCGCGCTTCGGGTTCGACCACCACGGTGTGGACGCCGGTCGACTGCGCCAACACCCCGCCCGCCGCGCGCTCGATGGTCGGCTGGTCGGCATCGTGGCGGTCGCCCAGCCAGCGAAACAGCGCCAGCGGCGTCAGCCGGTCGCCGTCCAGAGCCTGCTGGCCCGCCTGCTCCAGGCGCTTTTTGCGGCTGTGGGTGTGCCAGGTCCAGCCGGGGGCAGGCGCGAGCTCGCGATGGCGCAGCGGGGTCGCCAGGTAGTGGTTGGTACAGGTCTTGAACGGGCGGTCGCCGTCGGCGTAGGTGATCCCCACACCTGCCGCGTGGGCTTCGATGACCGCCGCCTTGCCATCCGCGGCGGACGACACCGCGATGCCCCACGTCGAAGCCACCTTTCGCTCGCGCACGACCGCCTCGGCTTCGGCAATCGTCTTGCACTTGCGCACGATGTCGTGGCACAGGTCGGCGATGGCCGCACCCGAAAACGCGATGTCCTTGTGCAGCCGTGTGTGCGGCGTGACCACCAGCCCGGCCTCGTTGAAGCTGCTGATCGCCGCCACGTCGGCGCCGCGGCAGGTCGCAAAGCCGTAGCGCAGGCCCTGGTTCGGGGTACAGAACACCAGCTCCGGCGCCGCGTCCCACACGCCGACGCCCGGAAAGTCGAAGTTGCGGCCGTGGATCAGCTTGCCGTCGACGGTGGCCGCGCCCCAGGCCATCAGCGTGCTGCAAGCCGGTACGCCGCGGCGAATCCACGGGTCGCCAAACGGCCCCAGCAGGTGGCGACCGGCGATGCCGATGGCGTTCTGGAACATGTCCATCGCCAGGATGTACTGCGCCTGACGAGCCTCGAGACCAAGTGCGGTCATGAAGGCCAGCGTGCGCTCATGCAGATCGGCGGGACGGTCCTTGTAGAGCTTGCGAGCCAAGGCGTTGAGCGCCGGTTTGGCCAGCGCCGGCACCACCCGGTCCGCCGGGCGGATCGCGCTGCCCCGGAGCATCTGCTCCACCATGTTGGGATAGTAGGCGATGGCGCGTTCCCAGCCGCCGTGTTGCTTGAGGATCTCGCCATGCTGGCGACCCATCTCGGCCTGGGTGCCGCGCAGGTGCACGACCAATAGGGGCAGCGGCGGCTTGGGGTCGAGCGCGGACCACGGCTCGGCATTGGGCAAGCGGGTCATGGGGTTTCCTTGAGCGCGCGCAGGACCTTGAGGGCATCGCGCACGTGTGCCACGGCGTTGATGCGGGCGTCAAAACTGTGGCGGACCACGCCGTGGCGGTCGATGACGTAGGTGACGCGGCCGCGCAAGATGCCGAGCGCCGCTTGCAGGCCATAGGCCTTGTGCACCGCGTTGTCGGTATCGGCCAGTAACCGGAACGGCAAGCGGTGGCGCTCGGCGAAGCGCTTGTGGCTCGCTACGTCGTCGTCGCTGATGCCAAATACCTGGGCGCCCGCGTCGGTAAAGTCCTGGTAGTCGTCGCGGAATTTGCAGGCCTCGGCCGTGCAGCCCGGGGTGTCGTCGCGCGGGTAGAAGTACACGACCGCGGGGCCGGCCTTGAGCGCGTCGGACAGCACGGTCGGCCGGCCGTCCTGGTCGGGCAGCGTGAAGTCGGGGGCCTTGCTGCCGACGGCCAGCGGTTTTCCGAATCCGAGTCCCAACATCGCCCTGCCTTGCACCGCGGCCCCGCGCGGGCGGCCAAGGTAGGGCAGCGCACGGTGGCGGGCAAGGGGCGGTGGGCCGGCACCAGTCGTGGGCCGGCGGACCCCACTGGCGCGGATTTGCCTTGCCCGCAGCACCCCTGTGCGCCATCCTTGCGGTTGACCGCGGCATCCGGCGCGGCCTGAGGATCCGATGCCCGCCGCCGCCCAGACCACTCGACCGCAACCGGCCAATCAGCCGACGAGCGCCCAGCCTGCGGGCGCACAACGCGCAGCCGCGCCTGCGCCCGGCACCACGCCGCCCCAGGCCGATGCGCTCCGCGGCATGCCCTATCAGCAGCAGCGCGCCGCCGTCCGCCCGCCGGAGGCCAGCCCGGCCCAAGGCGGCCTGAACGTGCCGCGCAGCGGTGCCGAGGCGGTGCAGACCGCGCAGAAATCGGTGACCGGTGGCAGTGTCGGCGCCACGCTCAATCAGGCGGCGTCTGCGTACAAAGACGAAGACATCGAGGTGGTCTTCGACGCCGGCAGCCGCCTGCACGCGTCCCTGGGCTATGGCGGTCTGTCGTTCGGCGCCGACCCGGGCATCCTGGTCAAGGTCGACAACGCGCCGGACGTGCGCATCAACAACGTGCGCTGGAGCTTTGCCGAGGCCCGCTTCGTGGCCGACGTGGCCAGCGACGGCGTGGACCTGTTCGGCATCATCGGGCGCATTGGCAAGTGGAAGGTCGAGAAGGTGCTGGACCAGAAGCTAAAGCCGCTCTTGCCGCGCGCCATCCAGCAGGCCGGGTATTCGCCGCAGCGCGACCCGGATCTCACCGGTACGATTGGGCAAATGACCAAGATGTTCGAGTTTACCGGTGGCGGCGCTGCGGGCAGCGCGGGCGCGGGCATGGCGGGCAAGCTGAGCGCCCCGTCGGCGAGCCTGGACGTGTCGATGCCCGACGACTTCGTGGCGCCCTTGGGCGACAGCGGGCTTCAGCTCATTATCGCCCGCGGCACGCCGATCGACCTGTCGGCGCAGGGCTCGGGGGCGCTGGCCAAGCCGGCCATCGAGTCGCTGTCCATGCGCGCGGGCGCCAAGGGCATCCAGATCCGGCCGGCCGAGGGGATGTTCAAGGAATTCAAAGAGCTGGATATGCGCAACGTGACCGTGCGCAAAGGCGGCGCGTTTTCGTTCGACTACGACCTGTCGGCCGAGGGCGCGGTGCAGGGGCTGGCCGCGCTGGGGCAGCTGCTGGGGCTGGCGATGGGCCAGCCGGTCTCGGGCAACATCCCCGACGTCAAGTTCGAGTCGATCCGCAAGGAGATCGACGCCAAGCTGCAGAGCGAGGTGCCGCCGCGGTTCAAGGCGTTCTTGAAGGACTACGACGGGTTGGTGCCGGGGATGAGTTTGAGTGGGTTGTTTGGGGTGTGAGACGTCAGGGCGACGGGGCTGTGCAAAGTCGTGTGCCCAGACGGCTGGCGTGGCCGGTTTGGCACCGTGTTGACGGCCGCCTTCGTCGTTGGCGGGATGACGGGCTGTGAGTTTGGGCGGTATCGGACGGGCGAGGAGGCGCCGGTGCATCCAGGCGGTGGCACCACGAACCGGCCCGCTGAGTCGGCCGGCGAATTCTGCTGCGTGCAGCCAACCTATCCAGGTAGCTGCCTCGGTCTGTGTGGCTACGCAGCGCCAAAGCTGTATCACGCGGACTCTGGCAAGGGGGTATTCGACCACCCGGAACTGATTTGGCAGGTCAAGACCGGCCACGCCGCGTAATCCAAGGCCCGGCGCATCCGCCCGATGCCCACGCCAAAACGCTCGACGAAGCCAAAGACCTTGCAGGACTCTGCGGCAAGGTTGCCCGGCACGCAGCGCGGGTCTACCATGGCGGTCCGAGGCGGCGGCCGGCTCCAACAAGTGCGCGAGCCCCCAAGCGTTCCGAACCGAGGTTGGCCAGACGGATGCAGTTACGGCTCTCAGATGAGGCGCTTGCGGCGTTGGCGGCCGACGTAGAATCGGACCGCGTCGAGCGCAAGGAGCGATTGACCAACGACACGGCTATCCGCATTCGTGAGACTATTTGTGCCTTTGCCAATGACCTGCCCGGCCACGGTCCGGCCCGACCAGGCGTGGTGTTCGTAGGTCTGAGCGACGCAGGTCGCCCGGTGGGCCTGGCCATCACGGACGAACTGCTGCAACAGTTGGCCGACATGCGGTCGGACGGGAACATCTTGCCGATCCCATCGCTATCGGTGGAGAAGCGCCAGGTTGCAGGAGGAGATGTCGCAGTGGTTACGGTTGCGCCAGCGCTGGCGCCGCCTGTGGCTTTCCGCGGCCGCATCTACATACGCGTGGGACCGCGAAGGGCAATCGCCAGCCGCCAGGACGAGGCCTTGCTCGGTGAGCGGCGCCGTGCCCGCGACCTGCCATTCGACCACTCGGCCCGCCTCACTGCAACGCTCAAAGACCTCGACCTACGCTATTTTTCTGAGGAGTACATCCCTCGTGCGGTGGCCCCGGATGTGCTGGCCGCGAACGACCGCACCGAATTGGAACGGCTGACTGCCTGCCGAATGGTGACCGCCGATGCGGCGGCGACGCCGACGGTTGCCGGCCTGGTGGTGTGTGGCCGCAACCCGCGCTTCCACTTGCCTGGCAACTACGTGCAGTTTCTGCGCATCAACGGCACGGAGCTTGGCGACCCGATAGTCGATGCGGAAGCCTACGAGGGCAAAGCCGAGCGAATGTACCTGGAAGTCATGGCAAAACTGCGGGCGCACCGCCAGGTTGCGGTGAACATCCTCACCGAGGCCCGCGAAGAGCGGGCGGAGTCTGTACCGCTGGTTGCGCTCGAGCAAATCGTCGCCAACGCCTTGATGCACCGCAGCTACGAGGTCACCAATGCCCCAGTTCGCGTGACCTGGTTCAATGACCGCCTTGAAGTGCTGAGCCCCGGCGGGCCATTTGGCGGCGTGACGCCGGAGAATTTCGGTCGCCCCGGGGTTGCTGATTACCGCAATCCCGCACTTGCTGAGGCGATGCGGGTTGTGCGGATTGTTCAGCGGTTTGGGGTCGGCATTGGCATGGCCAAGCGAGCGATGGCGGAGGCTGGCCTGCCGCCGATTGTTTGGGAAGTGGACGTTGGGTTTGTGCGGGCGGTGCTGCGGGTGAGGCGTGGGTGAGCCGAACGGCCGCGCCTTGCGCCCAAACCTTCAACCACCCAACGGATTCCAAGCCCCAGCCCGCGCCCCCAACGGAAACGGCGCCTGCGTCGGACACGCGACCCGCATC
>CAXRHS010000049.1:0-2975 GCA_964230235.1 Myxococcota bacterium | reverse complement strand
TCTTGCCGGTGCCCGCGCCGTAGCTGTCATTGTCCACATCGGCGAAATAGACCTTGGCTTGCGGCGAGTCGTTGTCGGTGGTGCCGTTGCAGTTGTCGTCCACGCCGTTGCAGACCTCGACCGCTTTGGGGTGGATGGTGGCGTTGCCGTCGTTGCAGTCGCCGGCCTGGGTGCTGCTGTACGAACCGGCCGCATTGCACAAACACTGCGACTGGCTGGCAAGGCCGTACCCGTCTTTGTCGGCGTCCAAGAAAAACGCCTTGCAGCCCGTTGATCCGGCGTCGTCGAGCACGCCGTTGCAGTTGGTGTCGACGCCGTCACAGTTCTCTTTGGCGCTGGGGTAGGTGGTGTTGTCCAGGTCGTTGCAGTCTCCGCCTTGCGGCGTGGTGTACGGGGCTTGCGCGGCGCACAGACACTTGGGCAACTGCTTGCTGTCTCCGTAGCCGTCTTTGTCGCCGTCCACGAACAGGGCGGTGCAGCCCTGGGCGCCGGCTTCGTCGATCTGGTTGTTGCAGTTGTCGTCGACCGTGTTGCAGATTTCGAGCGCGCCTGGGTAGATGGTCGGGTTGGTGTCGTTGCAGTCGCCGCCTTTAGTGGCGCCGTAGGGCACGCCGGGCTTGCAGGTGCACTTGGCCTTGCCGGTGATGCCAAAGCCGTCGCCGTCTTCGTCGTATAGGTAGTCCGTGCACAGGCTGCCGCCCTCCTCGTCGATGGCGCCATCGCAGTCGTCGTCTTCGCCGTTGCACTTCTCGATCGCTTTGGGGTTGACCTCGGCCTTCTTGTCGTTGCAGTCGTCCCCTTTGAGCGCGGTGTACGGGGCGGCCTTCTGGCAGACACACGCTTTCTGGCCGGCGTCGCCCGCGCCATCGCCGTCCAGGTCGGCATAGAACACCGTGCACCCGGCCGCGTTGAACTCGTCGATGACCCCGTTGCAGTTGTTGTCCAGGCCATCGCACTGTTCTTTGCCCTTGGGGTTGACCTCGGCTTTGCTGTCGTTGCAGTCCCCGGCCACCAGGACCGCGTGCACGCCGTCTGGTTTGCACTTGCAGGCCGATTCACCGGGATCGCCAAAGCCGTCGTTGTCGACGTCGGCATACAGCACCATGCAGCCCTGCGCCCCGACCTCGTCGATCTTGCCATTGCAGTTGTCGTCGATGCCGTTGCACTGCTCGGCGGAGTTGGGGTTGGCCTTGGGGTCGAGGTCGTCGCAGTCACCGTCCTTCTTGACGGTCAACTGTGCGGTAGGCGCGCACAGGCACTTGCCGGCCCCGCTGCCGTAGCCGTCGCTGTCTTTGTCGGCGAAAAACGTCTCGCACTTTTGCGCATCCTGTTCGTCCATTGCGCCCGAGCAGTTGTCGTCCTTGCCGTTGTTGCACTGCTCAGCCTGCGCCGGGTTGACGTTGGGGTCGCCGTCTGCGCAGTCGCCAAACTTGGTCGCGGTATAGCTGCCGGTCGCGCCGCACAGGCACTTGGGCTCGCCGGTGCCCCAGCCGTCTTTGTCGGCGTCCAAGAAAAACGGCGCGCAGCCGATCGATCCTTCTTCGGCGTCAGTCTGACCGTTGCAATTGTCATCGGCGCCGTTGCTGCACACCTCGTTGGTGCCCGGGTTGACCTCGACCTTGTTGTCGTCGCAGTCCTTGCCGCCCTGGGGGCAGACCTTGGGCTTGCCGATGACGGTCTGCTCGGCGTCGCAGTAGCCGTCTTTGTCCGAATCGCAGCCAAAATCGGTCTTGGCGTCGCAGTTGTCGTCGATGTCGTTGCACAGTTCCAGTGCCATCGGCTTGATCGCTTTGTCCGTATCGTCGCAGTCGGTGGGGCTGGCTGCGGTGTAGGGCGGCGTTGCGACGCACAAGCACTGGCTTTTGCCGCCATTGGGCGGGGTCGCGCCATAGCCGTCGCCATCGGCGTCGCTCCACAAGGTCAGGCATCCGCTGGCGCCGACCTCGTCGGTCTGGCCATCGCAGTCGTCGTCGGCGAGGTTGCAGGTCTCTTGGGCTGGCACCTTGGCGGTGCACGGCGTCAGCCCGGTGTCGTTGCATTTGCGGGTGCCGCTGCACTTGCCAAAGGTGTTGCTGACGCTGCAGATGGTGTTCATGCCCTCGGCGATGGCCTTGGCGCTGCAGGTGCACAGGCCGGTCGTGCGCACGCACTGCTTGCTGGCACCCTGGACCCCCTGCGCGGCTTTGCATGCATAGTTGGGCGGGCATTCGGCATCGCTGGCGCACGCGCTGCCGCAGAAGCGGCCCTCGGCGCCGTAGTCCAAGCACAGCCCGGCGTCGCCGACCGTCGTGCAATCTTTGTCGGCGGTGCAGGGCTGGCACAGCCGCAACGACTTGGGCAAGCAGGCAAAGACGGGATCCACATCGCCAAACTGGGTGCACTGCCACCCGCCCGGACAACAATCCGTGCACTTCATGGTGCACAGCTTGCCATCGGGCCCCTCGACGCACAGCCCCGAGTCGCAGTCCGATGCAACCTTGCAAGGGGCGCCTGGATCGCCAGGCTTGGGATTGGCCGAAAACGGGCAGCCAACGGGCACGATTGCCGCGTCGCTGGGTGTCGTCGTGCTGTCGGGTGCGAGCGCGGTTGCGCCGTCGGGGAGCACGATGACCGCCGCATCCGTCGAACTGTCGGCCAGGGCACCGACCGTATCGGTCAGGTTTGCAAAGCTGTCAAAAAGGGATCCGCCGCCAAAGCCATTGCCAAACGGATTGTCCATGGCGTCGGGCGCGCTGGTGGGCTCCGTCGGCGGTTCGGCGCAAGCCGCCGCGAAACCCAGCACCACAGCGACATGTATGGTGTGGCTCCACCACCGGCCAGCAGCGCGCGCCAATCCTAAGGGCCTGTAAAAGAACAAGTCAATCGACACGTGCGCGGAGCGGAGCGGCGAGTCGACTTGCAAAGTCGCGAGCTTGCGACCCACCAAGCAAGCAGTGGGCCAACGTAGAAAATCGAGTAGATTTTTTACGGGCCCT
>CAXRHS010000048.1:0-11636 GCA_964230235.1 Myxococcota bacterium | reverse complement strand
TGACGCCGCGGGCGGTGGCAACCTTGATGCGGATCGCGTTCCTTTTTCTGCTGTCTGTCGCGTCGCTGGCCAGTTGGACCGGCTGTGGCGCGGAAACGCCCACCGCCACCGCGTGCAGCAACGAGAACATTGACCACAATGCGGTGCTGCGGATCTCGGACGGATCGGGCAACGCGGCGGCCCAGGCCTATGACATCGACGTGGTCGCCTTGCAACCGGGCGGCGTGCGCGAATTCAGTTTTCGCATCACCAACAACGCCCAGGCTGTCGTCGGTCGACCGCTGCTGGTCAAATCGGTGGCGCTGCAAGAGACCGATGGCGAAGGCAAGCCCGTGGCAACGACAGCGTTTGCTTGCGTCGGTCCCGACGGCAAGGCGTGTGCGCAGGTCGGCTTTCCGGCGGTCATTCCGACCGGCTTTGATCCGGCTTGCGCTCCGGCCGGTGCGGTGGCGCAGGCCAATTTCAGCGTTCGCTATACCCGGCCCCCGGGCTCGGATCTGCGCAAGTACAAGGTAAGCCTGACCTTTTCGGGCGACACCAAGCAAGCGGACACCCCGTGGACCGCGGTGTTTTCGACCCGCCTGGGCTCACCCAAGCTCGACTGTGCGCCGCCCTACACCGATTTTGGCAAGGTGGGCCTGGCGCAAGGTGCCACCGCGACGGTGCTGTGCGCCAACGACGGCAAAGGCACGGCGGTCATCTCGGCGGCCACCATGCTTGGAACGCTGCCGCTCCAGGCCCAACTGGGCAGCTACACCATCGCCAAAGGCAGCGACTTGCCGGCTGGCAAAACGGTCGAGATCGCGGCGGGCACGGCGCTGGAGATCCCGGTCGAGTTCAAGAACTTGCCAAGTGAGGAGAAAGCGCAAGCGATCCTGCGCCTGGCCACCAACGAGGTCGGCAAGGAAAAGGTCGACCTGAGCTTTGTGGTCAACACCACCGGGCCTTGCCTCAAGTTCGTGCCGGCCGGGCCGCTCGACTTTGGGGTGGTGCCGGTCGGCGTGCCGCAGCCGCGCGAGGTGATCCTGCAGGCGTGCGGCACCGAAGACCTCGCCATCACCGACATCGCGGTCAGTGAGGGCGCCGATCAGGGTTTTGGCGTCGGCTTTGCGTCAACGTGCTTTGGCGGCAAGGCACCCAGCGCGGCCAGCCCGGTGGTGGTGCCCAAGGGCAGCACCTGCAGCCTGGGGGTCAGCTACACCGCGCCGCAATTGGGCGCCAGCAACAAGGGCAAGGTGGTGGTGACCAGCAACGCCGGCAAAGCTGAATTTGGCCTGGTCGGCAAGGCAGCGGCCACCGTGCAGTGCCCCAAGGCCTGCATGTCCGTCAAGCTCGCGACCGGTGGCGCGCTGGTGGGCGACGTGCTGCCGCAGAGCAAGCTCAAGTTTGACGCCAGCTGCTCTGCGCCGGGATCGAGCGGCCAACCGATCGCCAAGTACAAGTGGTCGCTGCAGCAGCCGGCGGGCTCCTATGCCACGTTCTTGCCGGCGGCCAACGTCAAGACGCCGCAGTTGCAGCCCAACATCGCGGGCAAGTACGTGGTGACGTTGGACATTGCCGACGCGCTCGACACCGCCGGCTGTGGGCCCGCGACCTATGAGTTGAACGTGGTCAGCGACGACAAGCTGTACGTCGAATTGACCTGGGACACGCCGCAGGACACCAACAAGACCGACGAAACCGACCCGGCCCCGGGGGCCAAGCCGGTCGGATCCGACATGGACGTCCACCTCGCCCATGCCGATGCGCCGGATGAAGTCGGGCAGACCGATCTGGACAAGAACGGAGAACCGGATCCTTGGTATGCGCCGTGCTTGGACTGTTCGGTGTGGAACGTTGTCGGCAAGTGGGGAAAAAGCGACGATTTCGACGACGACGCTGCGCTCGACCGCGACGACAAGGATGGCTGGGGCCCCGAGATCATCGCCGTGCATGTGCCACAGCCAGCGATGGCCTACTTCGTGGGCGTGTACTACTTCTCCAGCAATGGCTTTGGCAAGTCCACGCCGACGATCAAGGTGTACCTGGATGGCAAGTTGCATACCACCAAGATCGGCCCGGCGATGGACATGCAGGACATGTGGTGTGCTGGCCTCGCGACCTGGTCGCCGGCTTCGTTCAAGCCTTGCAAGGGTGCAGACTCAAAAGGGGATCTCTTGAGCAAGAAGTACCCGCTGCAGCCGAACAAAAACCTCAAGTGCCAGTAGGCACTCGGTCCGCCCGCGTTGCCGCTGCGGCCGGGCGGCGCAACCTGCCGAAAAAACATGGTGCCCCCTTGCACGTTGGGTGCAACCGCCCTACACTCCGCTTCCCCTTGCCGCGCGGGGTCGCGCCGGCGAGGATCTCGCAGCCAGTTCAAGGGGTTGGGCTCCGCGCCCTCGCCCCGAGCTGCTGCAAACCGCTTGCTGGGTCGCCGCCGCCAGCGCGCCCGGCTGTCGGCCGGCCGACACCGCCTGCCCGAACTACCGGTCCGGTCGCAGTTGTCCCACGGTCCGCCTTCCACCCTTTCCTGCGGTTGACGCAGTCGCTGCGCAACCCGTCTACCCAGAGGCCCTGCCATGACCAAGTCTGATTTGATTGAAGCCGTCGCGTCCAAAGCCAATCTGACCAAGGACAAGGCGTCCACCGTCGTCAACTCGATCTTCGACCTGATGGTCGACGCCATGAAGAAGGACGAGCGCATCGAGATTCGCAACTTTGGCAACTTCACCGTGCGCAACTACCCGGCATACACCGGCCGCAACCCCAAGACCGGCACTGCCGTCAAGGTCGGCCCCAAGAAGATGCCGTTCTTCAAGGTCGGCCTCGAGCTCAAGAACAAGGTCGACGGCAAGTAAGGAACTGTCCGAGAATACGTCCTTCTGGGACCCGTTCCATTTGCTAGCTGGGTGGGTCGCAAGCTCGCGTCTTTGCAAGACGACTCGCCAGCTGCGCTGGTTTGCACGGCGATCGAGTCATTCTCGGACAAAACCTAAGCCGCCTACCGCAGTCATCGCCTGCGGCCGCAGGTCGAGGTCCCGCGCCCACGCTCGGGCCGCCGACCTGCGGTCGCTGTGTTTTTGGCGCCGCAAGCGCATCTCTTTGGTCTTCCGACCCGGGTGTCCATGACCACGCCTCATTTGCCCTCGCCCAAGCACCTGCCCTGCACGATCGGCGATCTGCCGGCCGTGCGCATCGCCGACATCGCCGGGTACGCCGGTCAGCGGGTGCAAATCCGCGGCTGGTTGTACAACCGCCGCAGCAAGGGCAAGCTGCACTTCCTGCAGTTGCGCGATGGCAGCGGCATCATTCAGGCTGTTCTTTTCAAAGGTGATTTTGACGAAGCGACGTTCGCGCGCGCCGATCACCTCCAGCAGGAAACCTCGCTGGTGGTCGCCGGTACGGTGCGGGCCGACGAGCGGGCGCCGAGCGGCTTTGAGCTGCAGGCCGACGGTCTCTTGGTGGTTGCCGAAGCGCAGGCCGACTACCCGATCTCGCCCAAAGAGCACGGCGTGGCGTTCCTTATGGATCATCGCCACTTGTGGCTGCGGTCGCGGCGTCAGGCGGCCATCTTGCGGGTGCGGGCCCGCATCGTCAAATCGATCCGCGACTTCTTCGACAGCCGCGACTACGTGCTTGTTGATACGCCGATCTTTACGCCCAACGCTTGCGAGGGCACCAGCACGCTTTTCGAGACCGACTACCACGATCAAAAGGCGTACCTGAGCCAGTCCGGGCAGCTGTATAGCGAGGCCACCGCGATGGCGCTGGGTCGGGTCTATACCTTCGGGCCGACCTTTCGGGCCGAAAAGAGCAAGACTCGCCGCCATTTGACTGAGTTTTGGATGGTCGAGCCGGAGGCGGCGTTCCTCGATCTCGAAGGGGTCATCGATCTGGCCGAGGATCTGGTGTGCACGATCGCGCAGGACGTGCTGCGCGACCGCGGCGCCGAGCTCGATCTCATCGACAGCATTCGCAGCGAGGCCGAAGAGCACCGCCAGCTCAAGCCGCGCCGTCAGGCGCTGGCCGCGATCCAAAAGCCGTTTGTCCGGTTGGACTACGCCGAGGCGGTCGCGCAACTGCACCAACTCGGCAGCGACATCCCCTTTGGCGACGACCTCGGCGCTGATGACGAGACGATCCTGACCCAGCAATACGAACGGCCGATCTTCGTGCGGCGATACCCGGCCCAGGTCAAGGCGTTCTACATGAAGCGCGATCCGGCCGACCCGCTGCGCAGCCTGAGCGTCGACATGCTGGCGCCCGAAGGCTACGGCGAGGTCATCGGCGGCGGTCAGCGCGAAGACGACCACGACACCTTGCGCGACGCCATTGCGCACCACAAGCTGCCGATGTCGGCGTTCGACTGGTATCTCGATTTGCGCAAGTACGGCAGCGTGCCGCACGGCGGGTTTGGCCTGGGCCTTGAGCGCACGGTGGCTTGGGTGTGTGGATTGCCACATGTCCGCGAAACAATAGCGTTTCCGCGCTTAATGGACCGGCTGAGGCCGTGAGCGGTTGCGGGCGCAGGCAGCTCACATGTGACTTGGATGCGCGCGTTGTTTGACACCATGCCGATGCCAAGGTACTTTCGCCGCGACGCATCGCCCGGTGCGCCGCCGGTTTCCCCCGCCGGCCGTGATTCGGTCGGTTGCGCTGAGGTCGGCAGCGACCCGGTCTCGCGAAACCTGTTCGCGATACTGTTCGCGATACTGTTCGCGAAAGCTGTCTGCGGGCCGGATGCGCGCTTGTTCGCGCCCGCCCCGGCTGGCCTCTGACCTCTGACCGCTTGCCGATGGGTACCGCGCATGGCCGAGTCGAAACCTGCCGCACCACCACCCGCCGCGGCCAAAGGCAAGCGCGCCAAGGCGGAACCGGCGCCGCCGCCTGCACCGGGCGCGATCCCGCCGCCGCCAGCGCCCAAGCCGCCCCGCTTCAAGTTCGAGACCAACGGCCTGACCGATGTCGGCTTGGTGCGCGATGGCAACGAAGACGCGCTGCTGTTGCTCGAGGGCGAACGCCTGTACGTGGTGGCCGACGGCATGGGCGGCCACTCCGCTGGCGAAGTGGCGAGCGCATTTACCATCGAAGCGCTGCGCTCGTTCTACGGCAACCCCGACTTGACCCAGCGCGTGCGGTCGGCGTACTTGCGCGCCCGCCGGGCCAAGACCGAGATGACGCCGGCCGAAAGCAGCCCGCACGCGCTGCGCCTGCGCAAAGCCGTGGAGAGCGCCAACATCAGCGTCTACCGACTGGCCCAGCAACACGAGCAGTTGCGCGACATGGGCACCACGCTGGTCGGCGCGGTTTTTGAGGGCAATCGCATCCACATCGCCAACGTGGGCGACAGCCGGCTGTATCGGTTGCGCAGCGGCAAACTGCGCCAGTTGACCGAGGATCACTCGTTGCTCAACGAGTACATCCGCATGAACCTGCTGCAGCCCGAGGAAATTGAGAACTTTCCGTACAAGAACGTCATTGTTCGCGCGCTCGGCCTGCAGGACCAGGTGATTGTCGACCTTTTTGTCGACACCGTGAGAAAAGGCGATCTGTACTTGTTGTGCAGCGACGGCCTGACCGATCTGGTGCGCGACGAAGAGATCGAGTTGGTGCTGCGCGGTGCGCCGAACGCGCAGGCGGCCTGCTACCGCTTGACCGACCTGGCCAAGGCCCGCGGCGGCCACGACAACATCACCACTGTCATCGTCAAGGTGCACGGGCCCACATGGGCACCGCCGGTGCCTGCGATTCCGCCGCCGCCGCCGCCGGGCATCGCTGGTGCGCCCGCGATCCCGCCGCCGCCGCCTGGTGCTGCACCGGTGGTCATTCCGCCGCCGCCGCCCGGCCGCGCGCCCGTCCAGTAGACCAGGGCCGCCCGCCTCTGGCTCGCGGCCGCCTTGCCTTGCGGCCATCGGTTCCGTCCCATGCAAGAAAAACGCTACAAAGTCGCCGTGCTCGGCGCCACGGGCGCGGTCGGCCGTGAGATGCTGCGCGTGCTCGACGAGCTGCGCTTTCCCGCCAGCGACGTGGTTGCGCTGGCCTCGCCGCGGTCGGTCGGCGAGACGGTCGAATTCGGACCGCGGCAGTTGGACGTGCAGGTCGCCGAGCCCAAGGCATTCGACGGCATCGACATCGTGTTGGCGTCGGCCGGATCGGCAGTGAGCAAGCAACTGCTGCCCGAGGCCGCCCGCCGCGGCTGCCTGTGCATCGACAACAGCAGCGCCTTTCGCATGCAAAAGGATGTGCCGCTGGTGGTGCCCGAGGTCAATCCGACCGCGCTGATTGGCCACAAAGGCATCGTCGCCAACCCCAACTGCAGCACCATCCAGATGGTGGTGGCGCTCAAGCCCCTGCACGATCTGGCCGGTCTGCGCCGCGTGGTGGTCAGCACCTACCAAAGCGTGTCGGGCGCCGGCCAAAAAGGCATCGAAGAGCTGGCGCAGCAGACCGCGGCGCTGCTCAACGGTAAGCCCTTCGACGTGGCCGTGCACAACGCCCGCATCGCGTTCAATGTCATCCCGCACATCGGCAGTCCGGCCGAGGGCGGCTATACCGAAGAAGAGCTCAAGCTCGTGCACGAAACCCGCAAGATCATGGGCTTGCCGGAGCTGCTGGTGTGTCCGACTGCGGTGCGGGTGCCGGTGACCTGTGGGCACAGCGAGTCGGTGGTGGCCGAGTTTGATCGGCCGATCACGGTCGCGCAGGCCCGCGATGCCCTCGCACAGGCCCACGGGGTCGTGGTGGTCGACGATCTTGCCAACAAGCGCTATCCGATGCCGATGGACTGCGCCGAGACCGACCCGGTCTATGTTGGCCGGATTCGCCAGGATCCGACAGTGGCCAACGGGCTGGCGCTGTGGGTGGTGGCAGACAACCTGCGCAAGGGCGCCGCGACCAATGCGGTGCAGATCGCCAAGCTTGCCGCTGTGGGCGGTCTGGTGCACGGGGCCTGAGAGGCCGCTTGCCAAAATGGCACGCGCGCGCGCAAGCGCCGGCTCGCGGGGACCGAAATGGCGACGGACTTGTCAGCGGCGCAGGGAACAAATGCCCGCCTGCGCGGCTTTTGGCGGCACGCGACCTTGGCACGGCGCGTGCATGGCACAGCCACAGCGGCCGCCGCTGTGCGACCGCCGCGCGTAGGAGAGGCATGACCCGTTTGACCCGATGGTTCCCAGTAGCGAGCGCCGTGCTGGTGGCGTGCGCGACGGTCGCATGGTCCGCCGCCGCGTGGGCCGCGCCAACCGTAACCATCCAAAGTATCGAGACCGCCTCCGGGTCGGACTGGGCGCCGCCGAGCCATTTTGGGACCGGGCCGTCCACGCCGAGCCAGAGCGGCGACGACCACTACATCAACCGCGCAGATTGCAAGGCGATCATGGCGGCGACCAAGCCGGCCATCCGCATCAACTGGCAGTGGACGCCGAGCACCATCGGCACCTATAGCAGCGTGTTCAAGCTCGCGCCGCGCGGAAAATCCTGCGGCGAGTCTACCTTGCAAAAGGACGACACCAACACATCGTGCGTCGTTTACAGCCAGCAGAACTTCAAGATCGGGACCTTTAGCGTCGACGTCAACCTGCACGACCTGCTAGGCAAAGATACCAACTGCGATGACAACACCGAGCAGGACGCGTTTGTGTACTTTCTGGTCAACGACGTGGCGCAGGTCGGCACTGCGCAGCAGGTCGTGGCCTTCAAGACCAAGATCGTGGTCGACCTGGCCGGGCCCGCCGCGCCCACGCTGTCGTCGATCGCGCCCGGCGGCGGCAACCTGACCGCGACCTGGAAACACCTCGACGACAACAAAGTCTCGGGCAGTCACGTGTACTGGGCGACCCTGCCGATCGACGCCACCGCGGTAGCTGCGGGCACCGTCAAGCCGCAGAAATCGGCCAAGGTCACGGTAAAAACCTATCAGATCAAAGAGTTGGTCAACGGAACCCCGTACTACGTGGCCGTGACCGCCATCGACGACCACGGCAATGAATCCGGTTATTCGGCGCTAGGCAAGGGCACCCCGATCGACGTCGTCGACGCCTGGCAGCACTATCAAGCTTCGGGCGGCGCTGAGGAAGGCGGCTTTGCACCCTGCAACGCCGGCCCGCGCCCGGGCAGCGGCGGCTGGTGGCTGGCAGCGATGCTGGCGTTGACCGCGATCGGCAGTTGGCGTTGGCGCAACGGCGCGCGGGCCGCCTTGTTGGCGCCGGCGCTGGTCGCAACGACGCTGGTGTCTGCGCCGGCCCATGCCGATTCCCCGCTCGACAACAGCGCCGAGTTTCGCGCCACCCGCTACTTGCCCGCGATCGACGCGCCGTTTGCCGGCAAGGCCAAGCCGTACGCCGACATCTTTGGCAACGCCGACTGGGAAATCGGCGGCGCGGCCGATGTCCGGCTGTGGGACCGCTTTGGCTCCCTGTCGGTCGGCCTGGGCTATGGCTGGTTCACCAAAGAAGGCAAGGGCTTGGAGCGCAGCACCGGCAAGGCCAGCACCGACGCGACCACCTTGAAAATCCTGCCGTTGAGCTTGGACCTGACCTACCGGCTGGACCCGTTGGCGCACAAGGCTGGCATCCCGTTCGTGCCCTACGCCAAGATCGGCGCGATGTACGCCATCTGGTGGATGCTCAACGGCAGCGGCGACTACGCGACCTATACGACGGCCAGCGGCAGCAAGCTCGAAGCCCTGGGTGGCACGGGCGGCTGGCACGCGGCGGCTGGCTTGCGCTTCTTGATGGACGTGCTGGAGCCGAGTGCCGCCCGCAGTTTTGACATCGAGATGGGCGTCAACCACAGCTACCTGTACGTCGAGTACGACCGGCGCGTGCTCAACGACTTTGGCAGCAGCAAAAGCATCGACCTGAGCGACGGCGTGTTCTCGTTCGGTCTCGCGTTCGACTTGTAGGCCGCGTGCGCGACGAAGCAGCGGCCGCCGACTTCGGCCTGCGCCCGATCTTACTGTGGGTGCAGTTCGACGGCGGCGGGTTTTGCGGGTTTCAGCGTCAAGCCAACGGGCTGCGCACGGTCGGCGGCGACCTTGAGGTCGCCTGGCAGCGCAAGTTCGACGAGATCGTCATCATGCGCTCGAGCTCGCGCACCGACGCGGGCGTGCACGCGCGCAGGATGCCGGTGCTGGTGCGCACGCGGCTCACCGTGCCCCCCAAGGGCGCGCAGTTGGGGCTCAATGCCTACCTGGGCGAAGACCTCAAGGTCTTGGGGGCGGAAGACTTGCCGGCCGACTTCGACGTGCGCGCCGACGCGACCGGCAAGCGCTACGTGTACCGGGTGCAGCCGGGGCCGGTGCGGTTGCCGCTGTGGCGGCGCAATAGCTGGCACTGCAAGGGCAAGCTCGACCTCGACGCCATGCGCGCGGCGGCCGCGCGGCTGGTCGGCGCCCACGATTTCGCGGCGTTTCGCTCGGTGCAGTGCACGGCCGCCACCACCTTGCGCACGCTGCATCGCATCGACGTCGCGACCGTCGGCGAAGTCGTCGAGCTGACGGTCGAGGGCAACGCCTTCTTGCACAACATGGTGCGGATTTTGGCTGGAACCCTGGTCGGTGCCGGTCGCCACCGCTTTGGCCCCAGCGACGTCGACGCGATGCTGGCCGGGCGCGACCGCAGCCTGGCGGGCCAGACCGCGCCCGCGCATGGGCTTACGCTCGACGATGTGTTCTATGGGCCTTACGGCGCCCGCCAGGGCCTGCTGTACAAGCAAGAGCAGGCCCGCGCTGCGCGCTCATAGGCACTCAAACTTGCCGGCCGCCGCGTTCCAGCCGCACTTGTCCATGCCGGCCGCCTTGCAGTCCACAAACTTGAGCTTGCCGGTGTTGCAGTAGATCCACACCCCGCCGCTGCATTGGCCTTCGGGCGGGAAATTGGTCGGCGTGCACGAGGCGCCTTCGGCGGGGGCGCACGAGGTCACGTTGCACTTCCAGCCGTCCGGGCACGTGCCGCACGGCTGGCCGCAGGCGTTGTTGCCGCACACCATCTTTTCGCCGTCGGTGGTGCAACTGGGGTCGCAGGCCTTGGCGATGCAGGCGTTCTTGTTGGCGGCTGCGTCCCAGCCGCAGGTCAGGTTCTGCAGGTTGGGCGGGGCGGCGCAGTCCTTGACCAGCTTCTTGGCTGCGGCACCCGTGCCGGTGCAGGTCAGCAACAGGTCGCCCTCGCAGTTGCCTTTTTGGGGGTCGACGCCCTTGCAGGCATTGGCCACGCACGCGCCGGCGTCGCAGTAGTCGCTGCCAGCGCACACGCCGCACGACTTGCCGCAGCCGTTGTCGCCGCACACCTTGCCTGCGCACGAGCCCTGGCAGGCGTCGGCGTAGCACTTGAAGTCGTCGCCGCACGCAAAGCCCTTGTCGCAGGTCCCGCACAGGCCGTTACAGCCGTCGGACCCGCAGGCCTTGTCCTTGCAGTTCTTTTCGCAAAAGCCCTGGCACTTGGCGCCGTCGGCCGAACAGAACTCGCCCGACTTGCAGAACCCGCACACCGAGCCGCAGCCATTGGGGCCGCAGACCTTGCCCTTGCAACTGGGTGTGCAGCCAGCGCTATCGGGCAATGTGGCACCATCTAGCACCACGTCGAGCACCGGCGGGCCGGTGTCGGGCGCCGAGTCGGGTTCGCTGTCGGCGCTGACCACGGTGTCCAGGATCAGGCGGCCGGCGGTGTCAAAGCTGGCGGCATCCTGAGCATCGGTCGCCGATGCTGCGGCGTCCGCGCTGGGCGGGTTGGCTTGTCCACAGCTGGCAAGGACCGCGGCCATCGATCCGGCAAACGACACCAACCGGCGGCTAGGCACTGGCGATTTCTCGGACGACATGCTGCTCGTCGGTGCCCAGCCCGCCCAGTGCCCGCCGCCACGCGTCGTCGCCGTCGGTGCAAAACAGCAGGTCGAGGTCGGGTTCGGTGGTCAGCCAGGCGCCTTTGGCCAGTTCATCTTCGAGCTGGCCAGGGCCCCAGCCGGCGCGGCCGAGGTAGAGGCCAAACGTTTTTGGGCCCTTGCCTGCCGCCACATCGCGCAGGACATTGAGCGACGCCGACAGCCGCAAACCGGGAAGCACCTCGATGTCGTGGTCGTAGCGCTTGCCGCCCTTGTCCAGGTACAACACCAGGCCAGCTTGTGGCGACACCGGTCCCCCGACCCACACCGGGTGCGGCCCGCTCGGTGCCTTTTCCAGGCCAGTGGACTTGAGCAGGGTGTCGAGGTCCAGCGGCGCCACGCGGTTGAGCACCACCCCACCGGCGCCCTCGCTGCCGTGTTCGACCAGCAAGATGACGGTGCGGGCGAAAAAGCCGTCTTCCATGCCGGGCATGGCAATCAACATCGACGGCGCCAGCGCGCTCGAACCCACCTGGCCTTGCCCTGCGTCGGGTTGCGCCCTGGTCGCGGCCATGTTCGGGTCTCCTCGGGCGTGCGCCCACGCCCGCAAGATAGCCACATCGCGGTAAAACGCCAACCATCGCGGTTGCGGAGCGATCCGCTTGTCGCCCCTGCCCGCAACTGCCCAACTCTGCTAGGCTGGTCGCCTGCTGTTGAGGGCGGTATGGCGACGGCACGCGAGGGGCGATGGTTGGCGGTGGCGGCGGCGCTGGTCGCTTGCCTGGGCGGCTGTGGCGAACCAACGGCGGCGGTTGCCTTCGCCGCCGACAGCGCACCTGCCG
>CAXRHS010000047.1:0-2978 GCA_964230235.1 Myxococcota bacterium | reverse complement strand
GCTGCTCGGTCAGGTCGTCGGCACGGTGGTGGCGACGCGCAAAGAACCCGAACTGGCGGGGCTGCGCCTGCTCGTCGTCCGCGAGCTCGACGCGTCATTCGCGGCTAGTGGCAAAGCGATTGTTGCGGTCGACGCGGTTGGCGCGGGCGATGGCGAAGTCGTGTTGTTTGCTGCCGGATCATCGGCGCGCCTGACGGCAGCGACCAAGGACCGGCCAGTGGACCATGTCATCATGGCCATCGTCGACTCGGTTGAGGTGGGTGGCAAGACGGTGTTTGAGAAGTTCCCGGAGCCGCAGCGGGCCTAACTGGCCACCCGATTGGACTGGACCGCTCTGCTGGTCCAGGCGCGGGGCAAGCGCGGTCTGAGAGGACGCCGGCTGCGGTCGGTGGATCGGAGCACAGATGGACGAAGCCCGGATCAACGCCATCGTCGCCGAAGTCGTGCGCCGCCTGGGCCAAGGAGGTTCCGGGCCGACCGTCTCAGTGCCGCGCAATCAGGTCGGCCGCAATGGTCTTTTCGACGACGTCGACTCCGCCGTGCAAGCCGCGCGCGATAGCTACGAGCAGCTCAAGCGCACGCCAGTGCATGTCCGCGCGCGCGCCATTGACAACATGCGCCAGGTAACCCTCCGCAACCTGGAGGAAATGTCGCGACGCGCCGTCGAAGAGACGGGGCTTGGACGCGTGGCGGACAAGATCGAGAAGAACCGCCTGGTCGCGCTGAAGACACCGGGCATGGAAATCCTGCAGCCGGCTGCACATACCGGCGACCACGGGCTGACAATTGACGAATACGGCGCGTTAGGGGTCATTGGTTCGATCACGCCGACGACCAACGCCACGGAGACAATTCTGAACAACGGCATCTCCATGATCGCCGGCGGCAATACGGTTGTTTTCAACGTGCACCCGAGCGCCAAGCGGACGCTTGCCTGGTACACCAAGATGCTCAACGAGGCGTGCGTTCAAGCTGGTGCGCCCGACAACCTGATGACCATGGTCACCGAACCCTCGATTGAGAGCGCCAACGCAGTGATGAAGCACCCGGGCGTTCGGCTGCTGGCGGTCACGGGCGGCGGTCCGGTAGTCAAGGCCGCGTTGAACTCGGGCAAGCGCGCCGTTTGCGCCGGGCCGGGCAACCCGCCAGCGGTGGTCGACGAGACGGCAAACCTCAAGTTGGCGGCGCGCAACATCATCGATGGGGCCTCGCTCGACAACAATATCGTGTGCATCGTCGAAAAGGAGATCATCGCGGTCGCCTCAATCGCCGACGCGCTCAAGCGCGAGTTGGTCGCCGCTGGAGCCTACGAGGTCAAGGATCGCGAACTCGCGGCGCTCGAGAAAGTCCTGATTGAGGACGGCCACGTCAACCGCAAGTTCGTCGGCAAGAACGCTGGCGTCATCTTGCGCGAAATCGGTGTCCAGGTCTCGGACGACTGCCGCATGGCGTTCGCAGAAGTCGACGAAGCACATCCCTTTGTGCAGCTGGAGATGCTGTTGCCCGTGCTCGGGTTTTTCCGTGTGCCGGACTGGGAGGCTGCAGTCGCTGCTGCGGTCCGGGTCGAGCACGGCTTCTTTCACACGGCGACGATGCACTCGATGGCCATCGACCGGCTTGATCGGATGGCCAAGGCCGTCAACACCTCGATCTTCGTCAAGAATGCCCCGAGTTTCGCTGGCCTTGGGCTTCGCGGCGAGGGCTATACGGCCTGGACGATTGCCGGAACGACCGGCGAAGGGCTGACCAACGCGCGCACCTGGACGAAACAGCGGCGGTGCACCCTGCACGGCTATTTCCGCATCGTCTAGCTTGCAGTTGCGCCATTGAATGCGGTGACCTTGACCACGACCCACGCGCGCAGCCCTCGACCATCGGCGTCGCCGACGCTGTGCGCGCTGGAGTTGCTTGACGTTCCCTCCGGGTTATGCGCCCTTGATGTGCTGGTCAAAGAAGCCGAAGTCTCGATTTTCTTTGCTGGCGATATCGATCCGGGCCGATTCTTGATCGTCTTTGGCGGCGAGTTGGCCGGGTGCGAAGCGGCCCTGGCGCGCGCAACGCTTGACGCTGGCCGCGAAGTTTGCGAGTCGCTGCTCTTGCCGTATGCCCATGGCCGTTTGCGCGAAGCACTGAGCGGTACCGTCGCCATCGACCCCGGTGCACAAAGCCTGGCGCTTGGGATCGTGCAATGCCACAGCTCGACGTCGATTCTGGCGGCCACCGATCGCGCGCTCAAGGCTGCAGAAGTCGGCGTTGTTCGACTGCGGTTTGCCAGTGAACTGGCAGGTCAGGGCCATTGCGTGTTGTGCGGCGATCAGGACGACATTGACGCGGCGCTTGCTGCAGCAGAACTCGGTGCTGCGGCAGGTGTTGTCGTCCGCACCCGACGCATCGCGCGACCTGCGCCCGAAGTGTATGCCGCGGCCGCGTTGCGCCCATCTGGGCCTCGGCCGCTCCGGCCCCTTGAACCCTAGTCGACACGGGGAACTCGTTGAACACGCAGCAGCGCATCGCGCCGATCGAAACTGCCGTAGCCGAAATTGCAGCCGGCAAGATGGTCATCCTGGTTGACGACGAGGATCGTGAAAACGAAGGCGACCTTGTCATCGCCGCCGAGCGCGTGACGCCGCAAGCCGTCGCATTCATGGCACGCCACGGTCGGGGCTTGGTGTGTCTCGCCATGCACCCGGCGCTCATCGACCGGATTGAGCTGCCGCCGATGGCACCGCAGAACGAAGCGCGGCTCGGCACGGCGTTTACGGTCAGCATCGATGCCGTAGACGCTCCCGGTGCGGGTATTTCGGCGAAGGCGCGCGCCCACACGATCTTGCGCGCCCTGGCCCCGGACGCGACCGCCAAGGATTTCCGCAGCCCCGGCCACATCTACCCGCTGCGCGCCCGGCTGGGCGGGGTGCTGGTGCGCAGCGGTCAGACCGAGGGCAGCGTCGACCTCGCACGACTGGCCGGTCTGGCTCCTG
>CAXRHS010000046.1:0-3538 GCA_964230235.1 Myxococcota bacterium | reverse complement strand
ACGCCGCCGGGTATCGGCAACGAACGGTGCAGGTGACGGCGCGCTGGGGTTGGGCGGCCGTGCCCGAACCGGTGCGGCAGGCGACCTTGCAAGTCGCGTCCGAGCTCTACCGGCGCAAGGATGCGCCGTTCGGCATCGCCGCCACGGTGGACTTCGGGCCGTTGCGCCTGACGTCCGACGCCGTGCGCGCCGTGTCGTCGTCGTTGGCCCGCTACCGCAAGCTCCGCAACGTCGTCGGGATCGCCTGACGTGGCGCTCGACGTCGCCCTGATCTGTCGGGGGTTGGCCGATGTGGTGGAGGCCGGCACGGGCCTCACGTGCCACCCGACCGAACCCGACCAGCTGTGGGTCGTCAGTCACACCGACGGCGCGCTGACGGTCGCGCACGGCGTGACCAGCGGGTCAGCGACCAACGTGCTGCGTTACCGCGACGAACAGATGCACTTCTTGGAGAAAGTGGTGGCGCTGTCGTTTTCGGACAACCTGACCTTTGGCACCTGCGGCGACACGCGCAACGACTATTCGGGCAACGTGCCGGCAGACGACTTCATGGGTCCGGTGCAGTGGCCTGGAAAGCTAAAGGATTTTCAGACCTACGGACCCGACGCCGCCAAGGTCCACCTCGACATGATGCACGACACGCCGCAATGCATGGGCATCGCCGCGGCGAGCGGAAACAGCTACTTTGTGTTCAATGGGTTGAAGGGGGCTATCGACCTGTACGACTTCGGCCTGCCACACCCGCACGGCGCCGATGACCACAGCGACGGCAGCAAGCGACGCTACCTTGGCCTCGGCCTCAAACGCACGCCAAACGTGCCCGGTCATCTCGCCTATGATCCGAAGTCCGAGTCGCTGTTTATCGCGGACACCGGCAACGGCCGCGTGTTGCGCCTCGACACCAAAGCTGGCAGTTTCACCAAGAATGTCAAGCTATACCCCGTCGAGGTCAAGATGGAGGTATGGAACACGACCGCTTTTGCCGAGGTCGCAAGTGGCTTTGACCAGCCCTCCGGGCTGCTGCTCCACCATGGCACGCTATACCTGGGCGATGCGGCGAATGGGCGACTGTACGCGTTTTCGCCGGCCGGCGACTTCTATGCCCTGGTCGAAACCGGGCTGCCCGCTGGGGCTCTAGCCGGGCTGGCGGTCGGCCCGGACGACAAACTGTACCTGGCCGACCGCAAGGGCAACCGCGTTGTTCGCGTGGAGCCGTAGCGAGCCAGCCGTGACCCGTGACCTACCCCCCCATTGTTCAACTGCCTAACGGCAATCAAGAATCACGCCAGAATAGCCGGTTGCTGCAGATGCAAACGGTGTTGCATGTGGGCACCGCGCGAGCATGGCGTCGTGCACCGCGGCTATCGTATCCACGCCATGGTGCGGGACGACGACCAGAATTGGCCTGGTCGCCAACACCCGTTGCACGTGAGTTGCAGGGTCGAGCAAGCCCGTCGAAAAGCGCTGAGCATTCAGGTCCGTGTCGCCGAGCGCCACCGGCAGTCCGGTGTGCAGGCTGACTAGCGGCACCAGTGCCCCATCGCCCCATATGGGCCGCGGTTTGCCCTCGGCCAGTCGGGCGACCTGGGCGGCTAGACCGCGCATTTCGGCGGCAGCCTGAGTCTGCCCGGCGCGCCGCGCGACTGCCGGCCATGCGGAAAAGGCCGCGCAGGCGAATAGCAGCAAAGCGGCGATGACGTGTTGGCGAGCGCCGGCTTGGTTGCGCGGCCACAGGCCAACCGCGGCCGCGGTCAAAAGCGGCATCGTCAGGTAGAAGTAATGTGATTGCAGCCGCGGCCAGGCCAGCACAAGACCGAGCGCTGCGAGCGC
The DNA here is from genome assembly GCA_964230235.1 of Myxococcota bacterium. GTDB lineage: Bacteria > Myxococcota_A > UBA9042 > UBA9042 > UBA9042 > SXRM01. Next base: position 1,708 of record CAXRHS010000046.1, on the reverse strand, counting down.
CGCCCATGCCCATGTGCGCCGCTCTCTGGCCCCCAAGCAGGCGGCCGCCAGTGCGCCGACAAGCCAGGCTAGATGGTCACTTACGAACGGAACTACGCGATCCGGCACCTGCTGCGCCGCCATGTGGGTCACCTTGCGCAGGTGATAGCCGAACACCTGGTCCCACATGGGTTGACCGTACCAGGCAAGTTCAACGGCCAGCGGCAAAGTACCCGCGCAGGCACCAATCAGCAACGGCCTCGTTTGACCGGCAACTGCAGCAAGTGCAAGAAACGGCAGGCCGATGACCGCAATGTGCAGGCCCCACTGCGTGCCCAGACCCAGTAGCGCGCCTGCCACGCCCCACCGGCCGGCAGTAGCCGCCCAAAATGCCAGGCTTGTGCACGCCACTGGTTCCGCCACGCCGAGCACCGTCGGGCCGTAGCGCAGCGTGGCGGGCGCAAACAGAAGCACGGCCACTGCGGCTACCGCAGCACGCTCCCCGCGTACCCGAAGCGTGCCTGCGAACAAACCGGCTGCTGCCAGCCACGTCGCCAGAATCGCGGGGATCTTGGTCCAGCCGACTGGCGCGCCGGCGGCTTGCACCAGCGCCGCCTGCCAAATTCGCGCAGGGGGATGTGCAAAGAAGAGGTCGCGGTAGAGCGCCTCGCCGTGGGACCAGCGCAAGGCGTCCAGGATGTACAACGGTTCATCGCCGGGAAGCAGCGCGACGACCGGCGCGACGACCCAACTCCACAGAGTCGCTATCGCGATCGCGGCTAATACTGCGAATACCCGTGGTTTGATCCGAGCAGCGTCAAAATCCGGCTCAGAATCAGCGATTTGAACAATGGGGGGGCTCCAATTCAGCCGCCTGCAGACGGGTCCTTGGGCGCTGCCTTGCGGGTGCCTTGCTGGTAATAGAGCAGAACCTGCGAGTTAATGACCGTATAGACGTAGCCCTTCGTGCTGCGCATCGCCATCATTTTGCCGGGCTCACCTGGCGCCGGTATCAGTGTGCCATGCAGGACCTTCTGGTCGTCGCCCTTGAGCAGGATTTGGTCATAGTTTGACAGACCCCGCGGTTCCGCGCCGCTCTGCCACTCAACCTTGGCGATTTCGCGTGACTGAACGAACCGGATTTCGCCGTATTTTTGGAGAATGTAGCCGTCCTGATTCTTGGCGATGACCTCGGCAATGACGACCTTCCCGTCGGGGAAAACAATCTTGTCTCCGCGTTCTGGACACGCCGGGCACACGGACGAAATCGGCGAAAACGGTCGAAATGCGCTGCACATACCCCACAGTGCAATAAGCCCAATTCCCAGTGCCATTTTGCGAGCCAAGTTCGTGCGGCGCATGGTCGCCTCGTGCCGCAAAGGCGGCGCCGTCAATCCTAGACGGCGTGGAGGAAAATGCAAGGCGCCAGCGCACGTAGCGGCACGTAGCAGGCCCCCCACTATTCAACTGCAAGACACTTCTTTGAAATCGTCAGCGCAGTTGAAAGCTGGGGAGCGAATTGCAACTATTTTCACCCCGCCCCGCGGTTTTTTCTGTTGCCAACCGATCACGTGATCGCCGGCGCACGTTCAGCGCCGCCGAGGTGGTTCGATGTCCATTCGCTATTACTTTCCGTCGCTGCTTTTTGAGGTCACGGCGCGCACCGTCGCCGGGGCATTCTTGTTCGACCCGGTCGCCCATCCCGGCTTCGCGGCCGCCTTCAACGCAA
>CAXRHS010000045.1:0-2075 GCA_964230235.1 Myxococcota bacterium | reverse complement strand
AGCAGCTCGCCCATCACCCGGCGAGCGTGCAGAAAGCGTCCGCGGTCGCCAAGGTCGGCGTGGGTCAACAGCACCTGGCCTACGTGGCGCCGCGCGATGGCAAACTCCTGGCGGTAGCGCGCCATGAGCAGCGGCTGACCGATCGCGGCGAGCGCCTGCTTGCCTAGGTCGAGCTCGAGACGCGCGCCACCCAGCTCGCCGGTGCCTGACGCCACTGCGCCGGACGACACCAACACGACTTCGCGGCCGGCGTCCCACAACGCGGCAATATCCTGGCACAAACCGGCAACGGTGCGGCTGTCGAGGCGTCCGTCGGCCTGGCACAGCGCCTGCGAACCAACCTTGACGACCACGCGACGCGCCTGAGCGATGCGCTGCCGAGCGGATTGTTCTTGGGCTTTCACGGCTGTCGCACTCAAGCGGCGTCGCTGAAGCGTTCGATGCGCGCGCCGAGGGCCTGCAGTTTTTGCTCAATCCGCTCGTACCCGCGGTCGATGTTGCGGATGTTGTGGATGGTGGTGACGCCTTGCGCGCACAAGGCCGCAATGAGCATAGCCATACCGGCGCGGACATCCGGGCTTTGCACGCGTTGACCGACGAGGCGACTGGGCCCCACCACCACCACGCGGTGCGGATCGCACAGAATAATCTGCGCGCCCATCCCGATCAGGTGGTCGACGAAGAACATCCTGCCCTCGAACATCTTTTCGAAAAACAGCACCGTGCCGTGGCTCTGGGTGGCCACCGTGATCGCGATCGACATCAGATCGGTCGGAAACTGCGGCCAGATGGCGTCGTCGATTTTGGGAATGCCGCCGCCCAAATCCTGGCGAATCCGCAGCGCCTGGCCGCCGGGCACCAGCACATCATCCCCGTCGACCAGGGTCTCGACGCCAAGCCGCCGAAACACCATGCGAATCATGCGCAAATGCTCGGGCGCGGCGTGCTCGATGCGCAACTCGCCGCCCGTCACGGCAGCCAGGCCGATGAACGACCCGACCTCCAGGTAATCGGGGCCAATCGTGAAGTCACAGCCGCCCAGCCGCGGTACGCCGTGCACCACGATGCGGTTGCTGCCAATGCCCTCGATCCGGGCTCCCATCGCACACAACATCCGCGCCAGGCCCTGCACGTGCGGTTCGCCGGCGCAGTTGCCAATGATCGTCGTGCCTTCTGCGACCGCTGCCGCCATCAACAAGTTCTCGGTAGCCGTGACGGACGCCTCGTCGAGCAACAGGTCCGCGCCGACCAACTTCTCGGCGCGCAACGAAAACCCCTCGGCGCTGGACCGAAACTCCGCCCCCAGCGCCACGAAACCGTCGAAGTGCGTGTCCAACCGACGCCGGCCAATGACGTCGCCGCCCGGAGGCGGCAGTTGCACTTCGCGCGCCCGCCCCAACAGCGCCCCGGCGAACAAGATTGACGCGCGAACATGGCGACCCAGATCGTCTGGCACCCGCGTCGTCAGCAGGCGCGGTGTGTGAATGCGCACGTCGTGCGGTCCGAGCCGCGTCACTTCCGCACCCAGTGCCTGCGCCACCTCCAACATCACGCGCACGTCCAAGATGTCGGGCAGATTCCGCAGCGTTACCGGCTCGTCCGCGAGCAGCGCCGCTGCGACCGTCGGCAGCGCCTCGTTCTTGTTGCCCGACACGCGAACGGTGCCACTGAGCGGGACGCCGCCCTCGATGCGAAAGAAGCTCATGACTGGCGCTGGTCCTCGACCGCTGTGGTCGGCGGAGGCCAAGCCTACCGCAAGCCGGTCGAGTGTGCACCGCCCGATGACCGGCGGCGATACCCCCCATTGTTCAACTATCGGATACTCATTATGAACTACAGACGGCAGGGACCGCCGCCAGGACGACCGGCAAGTATTTTCATGGCGCCCCGCGGTTTTTTCTGTCGCCAACCGATCACCTGATCGCCGGCGCACCTTCAGCGCCGCCGAGGTGGTTCGATGTCCATTCGCTATTACTTTCCGTCGCTGCTTTTTGAGGTCACGGCGCGCACCGTCGCCGGGGCATTCTTGTTCGACCCGGTCGCCCATCCCGGCTTCGCGGCCGCCTTCAACGCAA
>CAXRHS010000044.1:0-2117 GCA_964230235.1 Myxococcota bacterium | reverse complement strand
CTGGTACCACGCGTTGGCCGCATCACCCGACGGCGGGGCTGTGCTCGCTGGCGGTCGTACAGGCGCCGCCAGCCTCAGCAACGGCTGGCTGGTGAAAATCGATGCCTTCGGCAACGCGGTGTGGGAGCAGACCTATGGCAGTGACAAACCGCAGAGCTTTCGGGCGGTGACGCTGCGACCAGACGGCGGCATTGCAGCGGCCGGCGATCGGTCCGGCAACCAGCCGTGGATGATCCGCGCCGACGCCTGGGGCAATGCCAGCTGCCTCAACACCGGCAAATGCCTGTCGGTCGACCTCGACGGCTGCGACGACAAGCAGCCCTGTACCTTCGATACGTGCAGCGCGGCGTTGGGTTGCAAGCATGAGCCGATGCCGGAGGGCGCGCTGTGCAGTGCCACCAAAACCTGCGACGCCGATGGCAAGTGCGGTGTGCCGGTGGGCATGAAAGCCATGCCCGCAGGCGAATTCTGGATGGGCTGCGTCGAAGGCGACCCGATTTGCGCCAGCGACGAGAAACCCGCACATCTGGTCACCCTGAAAGCCTACGCAATCGACCTGACCGAAGTCACCGTCGACGCCTACGCCGCTTGCATCAAAGCTGGGGCATGTACCGCGCCCGCCGCCTACGCCGCCAATGCCATGAACAACTACGGTGCGCCCGGGCGCGGCAGCCACCCGGTCAACGGCGTGACCTGGGACCAGGCCAACAACTACTGCACCTGGCGCGGCAAGCGCCTGCCCACTGAAGCCGAGTGGGAGAAGGCCGCCCGCGGCGGCTGCAACGCCTACGCCAACCCAGCCATCTGCAAAACCTTTCAGACCCTCTTTCCGTGGGGCAATGGCGGGATTTCGTGCAAATTCGCGCACGTTTTTGAGGGCGGCGACGGCTGCGCGACCAAGGCCACGGCACCCGTCGGCAGCAAGGCCGCGGGAAATACGCCCACCGGCCTCTCCGACATGATCGGCAACGTCAGCGAATGGGTGGGCGACTGGTATGGCAGCGGCTACTACGCGGTCAGCCTGCCCAACGACCCCACCGGGCCCGCGACCGGCACGGTCAGGGTGGCGCGCGGCAGCAGCCTGACCACCGCGGGCGGCGATTCACGGACTTCCAAGCGATTTGCGCCCAATTCGGCCCCGAGTGTGACGGTCGGGTTTCGGTGTGCGGCCTCGTATTGATGGGCGTCAGGGGCAGGGCCTGACGAGCGCGGATGGCCTGCAACGGTGGTGAGCCCGCCCCGCGCTTGCAGCCAGTTTCCCGCGCGCTACAATCCGCGCGCCCTCGGCCGCTCGCTGCGAGCGTTTCCAGGTGGCGTTGCGCGTGCTCTGGCAGGGCGCGCGGCCTGACCAAGCCCCGCCGCGGCACGGACAACCCGCCGCCGCCTCAAGGAGTCCCATGCGCATGGCAATTCGGTCCCTTCTAGCCAGCGGTCTCGCCGCCATCGGCCTGATGACAGCTGCGCCGCCCGCTTACGCCGATCCCCACCCGGGATGGGCCGAAGCCGGCGACGGCAAAGGTGAATTCGGCTATCTCAAAGACTGGCTGTTTGGCGACGACAAGATCACGCGCGGCGTCATCAACAGCAAGTTTTTCAAAGACGTCATCACCAAGAGCAAGCCCTTTCCAGCAGCCCTCATCAAAGACGCATTGGTGCTGGGCACTGACCCCCAGTCCATGCAGAGCAAGGCCTGCATCCCCTCGTGGGGCTGTGGTCTGTATAAGCCCTCGCTCGAGATCGTCGCCTTGCGCCGCGATGCCGCGGACAAGGACCTGCTGCTCGGCGCGCTCAAGCCCGAGGCAGTGTGGCAGAAGTCCGGCGAAATGGAGCGCGCGCTCATCATCCGCGTGCTCGGCTGGTATGGCGACAAATCGGTGGTGCCGTTTGTGGCACAGTTGGCCGCGTTCGGGTCGGGCGAGTACACCAACGACGCGCTGGAAGCCGCGGCCGCGCTGCTCGGTGTGTGGAAGGACAAGGCGGTGGTCGATTTGTGCAAAGCCGCCTTCGCGCCCGACCGCAACGGCGAGCGCCAGGTCGAGCGCGCGCGCATGACCTGTGCCTGGTATTTGATGCGCGTGGTAGAAGGCGCCGACATCGCGGCCAATATCAATCGCGCC
>CAXRHS010000043.1:0-2091 GCA_964230235.1 Myxococcota bacterium | reverse complement strand
TCAGCGGATGCTGCCGGCGCGCATCGGGCGCTGGCTGGTGCTGGAAGTCTGCTACAACGCCAAGCCGCGCTCGACCGAGACCGCACGCGACCCCTTGGCCTGCTTGCCGCGGCCGCGGGTCGCGGTGTTGGGCGAGATGCGCGAGCTCGGACCGACCGCGCCGGCGCTTCACCAGCGAGTGGGCGCGCACGCGGCCAAGACAGGCGTGGACTGGCTGGTCGGGGTGGGCACGGTGGCCACGGAATACGCGGCGGGGGCGGTGGCGGCTGGTCTGGCCGCGGACCGCGCCATTTGCTGCGCCGATACCGCCGTGGCCGCCAGTTGGCTGCACGCCCATGCTCCGCGCCCGGCGACCATGCTGGTCAAGGGGTCGCGCGGTGCGCGCATGGAGACGGCGTTGGCGATGCTGCGCCAGCTTGAAACGGGCACAGCAGTCGCTGCATCACCGGGAGGTCACTAACCATGTTTCTGTGGCTCTCCAACGCGTTGCGCGAAGAGTTCGGGCTGCTCAACGTCTTTCGCTATGTCACGTTCCGGTCCATGGGCGCCGCCGCAACGGCGTTGCTGATCGCGGTATTTCTTTTCCCGCGCTTTATCGCCTTGTTGCAGGCCAAGCAGCTGGGCCAGGTCGTCCGCGAAGATGGCCCCGAGGCGCACTTCAGCAAGCGCGGCACGCCGACCATGGGCGGGGTGCTGGTGCTGCTGGCGCTGTTCTTGTCGGTGGGGCTGTGGGCCGACCTGTCCAGTCCGTTCATCTGGCTGACTTCGGCGATTACGTTGGTCTACGGTGTGGTCGGCTTTCTCGACGACTGGCTCAAGATCCGCGACCGCAACAGCAAGGGGGTCAGCGAGACCCAAAAGCTGGTGACGCAGTTCGGCAGCGCAATTGTGGTGTTCACGCTTTTCTACATGGGCTGGCTGGGCAAGGACTTTGCCGACACCCAGCTGTACCTGCCGTTCGCGAGCACGCGCAACTTCGCCTTTGACATTGGTGCCATACCGTACATCGCCTTCGCGTCGTTCGTGGTGGTCGCCACCAGCACGACCGTCAACTTCACCGACGGCCTCGACGGCCTGGTCACCGTGCCGGTGATGGTCTCAGCGGGCGCGTTTGCCGTGCTCTGCTACCTGACCGGCGCCAAGTTTGGCACCTTCGAAGTCTCGAAATACCTGCTGATTCCCAACGTCAAGGGGGTCGGCGAGCTCGCCGTGTTCTGCGCGGCCATGATCGGCGCCTGCCTCGCATTCCTGTGGTACAACACCTTTCCCGCATTGGTGTTCATGGGCGATGTCGGCGCGTTGGCGTTGGGCGGCGCGCTCGGCATGGTCTCGGTGTTTTCCAAGAACGAACTGCTGGGCGTCATCGTCAACGGCCTGTTTGTGGTCGAGGGCGCAAGCGTGGTGCTGCAGCGCTACTGGTACAAGAAGACCAAGAAGCGGATTTTCGCCATGGCCCCGATCCACCACCACTTCGAAAAGAAGGGTTGGCCCGAACCGCGGGTAACGGTTCGGTTTTGGATTGTGTCCGTGATGCTCGCTCTTTTCGCCCTGGCCAGCCTCAAGCTGCGCTGAACGACGACGAGGACCCGATGGCTGCTGCCGCCGACATCGCATTGGACCCCGCCCTGCCCGACGCCGCCGTGGACTATGCCGGCCGCGATCAGACCTTGCTGGGCACCGCCGCGCGGCCGCCCAAAAGCGACAAGGCCCTGGTCAAGCTGCCGGTGGGCATGGACTGGGTGCTGCTCGGCGCCATCTTTGCGCTGATGACGACTGGCGTGGTGATGGCGTACTCGGCCAGCGTCTATGCGTCGCTGCACCAGACCCGCAACATCAGCGACACCGTGTTCTTGAGCAAGCATCTGGTTCACGTCGCGGTCGGCGTCGTCACCGTGCTCGTGGGCGCGTCGGTGCCGTACCAGATGTGGCGGCGGGTGGCCTATGCGCTGCTGGTCCTGACGATCGGACTGTTGGTGGCGACGTTGATGGTCGGCGTGGTCATCAACAAGGCCCGCCGCTGGCTGCCGCTGCCCGGCTTCATGTTTCAGCCGGCGGAGCTCGGCAAGTTCGCGTTTGCGGTGTACCTGGCCC
>CAXRHS010000042.1:0-2998 GCA_964230235.1 Myxococcota bacterium | reverse complement strand
GTTTCCAAGCAGCAGGGCCGACTTGTGCTTCGGCCTGGGCTTGACGTTTACGGACAACGACCTGTTCGTGCTCTTTACCTCGGCGCCCAGCGTCAGCTTCAAGTAGCGCCCAGCGCCGTGAGGTGGCTCGCGACCTCGGCGTGCGCAACCGTGGTTTGCGACCCGGCCCGCAGGTCCTTGACCACCACCGTGCCGGCGGCCGCTTCGTCAGACCCCAGGACCAGCACGGCGCGCGCGCCGCGCTTGCTCGCGCGCTCGAACTGCTTGCCGAGCTTGCCTCCGGCCAGGTCCACCTCGACGCGCAGCCCGGCCGCGCGCAGTTGACCGACCAGCGCCAGCGTTGCGCCGGCCAGCTCCGGCGCCATCACGGTCGCGTAGATTGGCACCGCAGCCAGTTCGCCCGACACCAGCCCCAGTTCCTGCAAGGCAGCAAAAAGTCGGTCCAGGCCCACCGAAATGCCCACTGCCGGGATGGCAGTGCCCGCGAAAAGCCCGACCAGGCCGTCGTAGCGACCACCGGACATCACCGCGCCCATGCTGGCCACCTTGGCGTCGGTCAGACGGGTCTCGTAGATGATGCCGGTGTAGTAGTCCAAGCCGCGCGCGATGGCCGCGTCAAAAATCACCGCGTCGCCAATCCCGGCCGCGCCACACAAGTGCAGCACGGCCTCGATCCGGTCAAGCGCTGTGGCCAGACTGGTGTCGCCTGCGGCAGCGGCCCTTGCCGCCCACTGGGCGACGGTAGTTCCAGCCGTGAACGCGTCAATCACTGCCGCCGCGGCCGCTGCGTCCAGGTTCGCCTGGGCTTGGATTTCAGCCTGCACCACCGCCACCGGCAGCTTGTCGAGCTTGTCGATGGCGCGAATGCACACGAACTGCGCCGCTGGCTCGGTGACGCCGTGCAAGCGCAAGATTCCGAACAGGACATCGCGGTGGTTCAAGTGCAGGCGGGCCGCGGCCACGCCCAACTGGCGCAGCACGCCAAGGCCCGCCACCAGCACTTCGGCGTCGGCCATTGCGCTATCGACCCCGCAGATGTCCGCGTCGCACTGGACAAATTCGCGAAACCGCCCCCGCTGCGGCTTGTCGGCGCGCCACACCGGGGCAACCTGGTAGCGACGGAACGGCAACGCCACCACACCACGGTGTTGCGCGACCACCCGCGCCAAAGGCACCGTCAGATCGTAGCGCAGCGCCACCTGTCGTTCGCCGTGGTCGGTAAAACGGTACAGCAGTTTGTCGCCCTCGTCGCCGTACTTTCCGGTCAAGGTCTCGGCGTATTCCAGCGCCGGCGTCTGCAGCGGCGCAAAGCCGTGGCGCTCGAACACCTGCTCGATGGCGCGGATCATGCGCTGGCGCGGCGCCATGTCTGCGGGCAGGTAGTCGCGAAACCCTTTGAGCGTCTGGACTTGCATGATGGGGGGCTCCCTGTTTGGACCCGGTGCGGGGGCGCTGGTGTACGCGGTTGGCCAAAAATCGGCAAGCTGCGGCCAAAGCGTGTACTGCGGGGTGGCAGCGGCCTGTGCAGGGCGGCCAGACTCGGCTTTTCGCAGCGACATGGCTTGCCGTTGCGGGTTGCGCGCGACTACGATCGGCTGGCGGCGAGCGAGCCGCGTACGGAATCGTGCATGACTGGAATCCATCGCCGCGCCCTGGACACCGCGTTGCCCGCGGTCGGGCGCGACGTCGAGGCCTGGTGCGCAAAGTGTGGCCTCGCACTTGAACACGTGATCGTGGCCATGGTGGGCCAGACGGTCGTACAGGTGCGCTGCCGGACCTGTGGCGGCACCCACAAGTACAAAAGTACCCGCGAGGTGGCAACGGCGGCTCCTGCAAGGCCCGGTCGCGCAGATTCGACCGAGTCAGCCAGTCGGCAGAAACGAGCGGTAGCCAGCGCGAAAACGGCCAAGGTCGCGCAAGAAAGTGCGGAATCGCGAGCAGCGCGCACGCTGTGGCAGCGCAGGATGGCGGCTGCGGACCGCGCTCGGGCCACGCCCTATGCGGCGACCATCCAACCGTTGCTCGGCGAACTGGTCGACCACTCCGTCTTTGGCTACGGCATCGTCGAGCAGACCTTGGAGGGAAAGGCGCAGTTCCTTTTCGAGCAGGGGTACAAGGTCCTCGTGGTGGGTCGGTGACAGCGCCCGTGGCGCAGACGCACATGTTCCATGCGACGCTGAGCGCGCGGAATTGCCGCCGGTGCTGGATGCGCTAGGATGCGCATGCGCCCTGTCGGGGGCGGCGGATTTTCCATGGACTCCAGCGATCCGCGACTCATCAGCTACTCGCTGCTCGCCATCGTTGTGGTTGGCGGGACGTGGGCGATCCGTCGCATGATGGCCAAGTTTGCAGCAGAGGCCGATGCGCGGGAGAAGCCGGGCGCGGCCGTGCAAGCAGCCCTGGCTAGGGGCGACGTTGCGCATGCCGCTCGGCTGGCGACAGACACTGGCGACCACGAGCAAGCCGCTCGACTGTACGAAAGGCTGGGTCGTCTGGGCGACGCTGCTCGTTCGCATCGTCAGGCCCAGAACATGGATCGCGCGGCCGATCTCTTTGAGCAGGCAAAGGAGTATGCGGCTGCGGCGGCGTGCTACAAGCGCCTAGGCAATTCCAGCGCCCAACTGCGCATGCTCCAGGCTGGCAAAGACTGGGCGGGCGCGGCGGAATTGGCGGAGCAGACCAACGACCTTTCGCTCGCCGCCGACTTGTATCAGCGCATCGGGCAGAACGACAAAGCGATCACATTGCTGCGCAAGCTCGGCAAGCCACAGGCGGCGGCAAAGCTGCAGGCCGGCTTGTTGGAGGGCGAACAGCAATGGGCCGCGGCTGCAGAGCAGTGGCAAATGGCCGGCGACTGGCAGCGGGCACTGGCATGCCTTGAAAAAGCGGGCGATGTCGGCGGTTCCGCGGCCGTGTTGGTCCGACTAGGGCGCGTCGAGGAAGCCGCCGAGCGCTACCGGGCTGCCGGTGCCCACGCCGAGGCCGCACAACTTTTTGA
>CAXRHS010000041.1:0-3287 GCA_964230235.1 Myxococcota bacterium | reverse complement strand
GCAAATGGTGCCGCCGACGCCGACCACATCGACATCGGACAAGAACGGCCGCACCAGCCGCAGCAGCGCATCGGGCAGGATCAGCGTGTCGGCGTCAATCGCGCACACCAGCGGATAGCGGGCCGCGTTGACGCCGCAGTTCAAGCCGTCCGACTTGCCGCCGTTGTCCTTGTCGATGACCACCAGTTTCTTATACAGACCCGAGCGGTAGACGCTGCGAATCGGCTTGCACGGCAGGTCGAAGCGGATGTCGAACGGCACGGGCTCCAGCGCGAACGCCTGGCGCAGCACGTGCATGGTCTTGTCTTTGCTGCCGTCGTTGATGACCACCACTTCGTGTTGCGGGTAGCGCAGCTGCAAAAGGGCGCGCACCGACTCGACCACGGTTTTTTCTTCGTTGTAGGCGGGGCACAGGATCGAGATCGGCAGCGTCGCCCGCCCGCGGGCACTGATGCTCTCGGGCGCCGACCCTTCGAGGTCGCGGCGCACATGGATGACGCCGACCACGGCCGCCACAAACAGCGCGAAGGAGCCCGCCGTCAGCGTCACGAAGTACAGCAGCACCAAGATGTTGAGGACGTCGACCACGCGGTTGGGCTCGAAAAACCAGGTTAGGCGGCAGCAGTCGCCGGTTGCACTTCGGGGGGCGCCAGCCGGGCTTCGGCCAGCGCGGACTGGGCGGCGCTATTGCCCTCGGCGGCGGCGGCGCGCAGCACCGCAATCCCGGTCGGGCCGCACTTGACCAGCGCCAGCGCCGCGTTGTGGCGCACCCACTCGGCGTCGTCGCCCAGGGCCTCGCCCAACGCCTCTGCCGCGGCCGGCTGCGCCAGCATGCCGAGCGCCTTGGCGGCCTCCGAGCGCACTTCCCAGCGGTCGTCGGTCAGCGCGTGCAGGCACACGTCGTGGGTACTCTGCTCGCGCAGCTCCGACAGCGCCCGCAGTGCGTTGATGCGCACCTCGGTGTCGGTGTCAGTGGCCAGGTTCACGATTGTTTCCAACGCGGCGCGTTGGCGGGCCTGACCCAATGCGGCGACGCACACTTGCCGCACGTCGGCGCGCTCGTTGTCGCACGAGGCGATCAGCTCTTGCACCGGAAACGGTCGGGCGGCGGCCAACGAATCGATGACGCGCATGCGGTTCAGCCGCCCGTCCTGGCACAGCGCAGGCAGCGCAACCAGCGACTCGTCGGCCCGACCCAGGCTGCACAGCGCCTCAAACGCGCCCAGGCGCACGTCGGGCACTTCGTCGCGCACCAGTCGGGCCAGCAGATGGGCCGGATCGGCCATGGCGCGCGCTTCGCGACTGGCGCGCAACCGTTCCCAAGGTCGGGCGCCCGCATTGCTGCGCGCATCGTGCACCAGCCCAGAAGTGGTAAAAAGTTGGGCAAAAATCGGATCGGTGGTGGTGCCGCCCGAACCTGCGTATTCGGCCATTTCCGTCAGCAACCGCCGTTGCTGGTCGCGGCTGAGCGTGGCCAGCGCGGCCAGGCATTGCTGGGTCAGCAGCGCATCGCCTTCGGGGCCGATCTGGCTGATGGTCTCGATGATGCGGGTCCGCACGGCGTTGTAGGCCATCTGCCGCCGCATGGTCGAGCTGCGCACATACGACAACGCCACCAGCGCCAGCAGCACCACCACCAGTTCGATGACCACGAACACCAGGATCATCAGCTCGGAAAAGGTCAGCAGGCGCCAGTTGAAGCTCACAGCCGACCCCGCACGCCGAGGCTGAACTCGGTAAACGGGTTGAAGTTGCCAAATGGCTGGATGCGCGTCGCCGCCGCCCGCAAGCCGATTCGGCCATTGAACCAATGCTCAACGCCAAGCAAGGCGGTCAATCCGCGCGCAGGCTTGGCACTCTGCCGGTCGATGAAGTTGGGATCGTCGCCAGCATAGAACCAGGTAAACCAACCCGCGCGCGCCGTCGCCTGAAACCGCAGCTTGACCATCAAGCTCTGGGCGATGTCGCCCGGCCACAGCAGGACCGCGATGTAGCCTGGGGTCACGTTCAAGCGGCCGATTTGGATGGGCAAGTTGGGAGCAATCGTCAAGCTCGACACCGAAGTGGCGTCGAGCGGGGCGTAGACCGCGTACCGCAGCCACAGGCCCATCCCGACCGCGTCATTCAGCGCCACACTCACATCGGCGCGCGCATCGACCAGCGGCAAGAAAGCCCGCGAAGGCGACCCCGAGGCGTGCACCATGGCGGCAAACCGGCCGCTTGTCGCATACACCTCTGCCCGCGGCGACCACGCCACCCGCGATGTGGCGCCTTGGGTGCGCTGTTCGACCAGCAGTCCGCCCACCAAAGTCGCCTGTTTGTGGACCCGCCGACCCGCGCCCACGTCGAGCCGCGGCCACAGGTTGCCGTTGTAGAGGGTGGCGCCCAGCCCACCGTCGACGGACCACGGATAGGCGATGCGGGCGCGCGACTGCTCCTGCTCGTCGGTCAAGCGGCCGCCGCGCAACAGCGCCGCCTCCAGGCCAGGCAGATCCTCCAGGACCAGCAGCAGGTCGATGACGCGCTGGTGAATCTCCGGCCGGTTGTCGCCGACGGCCTGCATGCCCATGTAGCATTCCAGCGCTTTGCCGACGTCGCCCAGGGCGAGCCGGATCTGGCCCACCAACTCCAGGACTTCGATGTCGGCCGGATGCCGCTGCAACACGGTCTCGGCTTCCTGCAAGGCCGTGTTCCAAAGGCCTTTCCAGTACAAGAGGCGGGCGCGCTGCACCCGCAGTTCGTCGTCGCCGGGGTTGACCGCCAGTTGCTGATCGACCAGCCGCAGCGCATCGTCCAGGCGGCCGGCGCGCACCAGTTCGCGCACACTCGGGCCGGCCGGGGTCACCTCGACTGACGTCGTGCCCGGCTCCGGGCTGGCCGGCCGCGGCTTGACGGCCTCGACCTGCACTTCGACCCGTTCTTGGCCATGCACCGGCTGCGCGGCCACCAGGGCGGCGCACGACAGGCCACAAAGCCACGCGCAGACCCAGCGCCCGCCGACGGTTGGTTGCGAAGTGGGCTGGGCGCGGCCGACCGTGGTCACCAAATCCGTCTCACTGGGGTGCCGCTGCGCAAGGGGTTGACTGAATCCTGGGCGCGGCCCCGCTTGGCATCGTAAGCGCATGCGACAAACCGCGCAAAAACTAGGGCTGGATGGTGCGCAGTTTGGCGGCTGCCGCGTTTTGGGGCCGTTGCGTGCGCGATCACCAAGGGCCTGTAAAAGAACAAGTCAATCGACACGTGCGCGGAGCGGAGCGGCGAGTCGACTTGCAAAGTCGAGAGCTTGC
>CAXRHS010000040.1:0-2619 GCA_964230235.1 Myxococcota bacterium | reverse complement strand
TCCATCGGCAGCTCGCTGAATGCGCCTTCTTCGCCCATGCGCCAGTAGCAGAACAGCTTGTCGGCGGGGCCGGACAGCACCGCTTCCAGCCAGATGGGCTTGCCGTACGGCACGTTGGTCGGTGGGCGGTGGCGAACTTTGGGTCGCGGTGGCTCGGCGGGTCGGGTCGGATCGGCGCTTGGTTTGCCGGGTTCCGTGACCGTAACCTTGCCAATCTGTGCGCGGTAGGCGCGGGCCTCGGCGACGTAGCGCGGCTCGCAAACAGCGCCGACGCGGACGCGGTCAGCCTGATCGGCCGCAATGTCAATCGAGGCCGAATCGGCGCCGACGGAAACCACCACGGCGTCGAACAGGTGCAACCCGTGCTCGCCGGCCGGTTCGTGACAGACAATCGGCATCCGTGGCACGAACTGCGACATCAAGTGGCCGTGCAGGACGGCCCGCGTGCCTTGCGCAGACACCACGGTCGGCACGGCCGGCGTGCCGTCGGGGCGGGCGTGGGCGGTCACTGCGAAAAGCGCCGTCGCGGCGGCCAGGATCAGGGTGCGTGGGAACATGTGGACCTCCTGGCGCGGGCAGAACGCCAGTGGGCGCGAGGCATTCAGGGGCGAGTGGGGCGGACCAGGTTGGCAGGCTCGCTACCGGCCGGTCCGCTTGGTCACGTAGCACAGAGTGGGCGGGGGTGGAAGGTGCGCGCGGTTGCTCGGCAAACAGGACCGAAGCTCGCGCAACCAGCCTCGCAGGCCGTACCGGCCACCGCGCGAACTCACCGCCGTTCGCGGTCCCCGAGCGGCGCTCTGTTTCAAGCTACAGCCCCACCCCTTGCCGCAGGGCCCCTTTGTGGCGATGATCGCCGCCGCCGCACCGGCGGCACGCCTTGGGCCCCTTTTCGCCGCCAGCAACCCGCGCGCACCAGCCGAGCACCATGACTGCCTTCATCCGCACCGACCACGACGTGCAACTGCGCGGCCCCGCCGTGACAGGCCAGGACGCCGTATTGACCCCCGAAGCAGTGGCTTTCGTCGCCGCGCTCAACCGCCGCTTTCGCCCAGAACGCAACCGGCTGCTGGCAGCGCGCGCGGAGCGGCAGGCCCGTTTCGACGCCGGTGCCCTGCCCGACTTCTTGCCAGACACCGCGCACATCCGCGCCGCCGACTGGAAAGTGGCGCCGATTCCGGCCGACTTGCGCGACCGCCGGGTCGAGATTACCGGCCCGGTCGACCGCAAGATGATCATCAACGCCTTGAACTCAGGGGCCAAAGTGTTCATGGCCGACTTTGAGGACAGCAATGCGCCGACCTGGGCCAACCAGATCGAAGGCCAGGCCAACCTGCGCGACGCGGTGCGCCGGACCAGCGAACTGAACACGGCCGGCAAGGTGTACCGGCTCAACGACCAGACGGCGACCTTGATGGTGCGGCCGCGCGGTTGGCACCTGCCCGAGTTGCACGTGCTGCAAGACGGCGAACCGGTGGTCGGCGGGCTCTTGGATTTCGGGCTGTTCTTCTTCCACACCGCCAAGGAGCTGCTGGCGCGCGGGTCGGGGCCGTACTTCTACCTGCCCAAGATGCAGTCGCACCTGGAGGCGCGGCTGTGGAACGACGTTTTCGTGTTCGCGCAAGCGTGGCTCGGCGTGCCCGTCGGGTCGATTCGCGCGACGGTGCTCATCGAAACGCTGCCGGCGGCGTTCGAAATGGACGAGATCCTGTGGGAGCTGCGCGAGCACTCGGCGGGCCTGAACTGTGGCCGCTGGGACTACATCTTTAGCAGCATCAAGACCTTGCGCGAGCATCCGGACCGCGTCACGCCTGACCGCCGGCACATCACCATGCTGCAGCCTGCGATGCGCAACTACACGCTGCGGCTCATCGATGTCTGCCACCGCCGCGGCATCCATGCCATGGGCGGCATGGCGGCGCAGATCCCGATCAAGGGCGATGACACCGCCAACCAGGCCGCGCTCGACAAAGTGCGCAACGACAAGCGGCGCGAGGTCACCGATGGCCACGACGGCACCTGGGTGGCGCACCCCGGGCTGGTCGCGATTGCGCAGGCGGAGTTCGACGCCGCCATGCCCGGGCCGCACCAAATCGACCGTCCGGTTTCGGGTCGCTTGTTAACCGCGGCGGATCTGCTGGCGATCCCGACCGGCGACCGCAGCGAAGACGGTCTGCGCGAGAACATTCGCGTTGGCGTGCAGTACCTGGAAGCGTGGCTGCGCGGCAACGGTTGCGTGCCGCTGTACAACCTGATGGAAGACGCGGCGACCGCCGAGATTTCGCGGGCGCAGGTGTGGCAGTGGCTGCGGCACGGCGCGCGGTTGCAAGACGGCCGGTCGATGGACGTCGCCCTTTTCGAGGCCGTGCTCGCTGACGAAATGGCACGCCTGCGCGGCACCCTGGGCGACGCGCGCTGGAGTGGTGGCCGGTATGACGAGGCCGCGCGGCTGTTTGGGCGCTGGTCCGCGGCGCCGCAGCTGGCCGACTTCCTGACCACCGGGCTGTATCCCTACCTGGTGACCTAGCCACAACCGGTTCGGGGCCGCCAATAGGCCGTCGGCGATCGCCATCACCGCCATTTTCCCCGCCATTTCATGGATCTGAACAAAGGGGGGGGGCT
>CAXRHS010000039.1:0-5609 GCA_964230235.1 Myxococcota bacterium | reverse complement strand
GGCGCTCGAGCAGTCGGGCGAACGCCGTTGGGTCGCGATCCAGGACCGCTTCGATGGCCTGCGCACCGTGGGCGTCGATGAAAAGGCGCAGTGCCAGTTGCGGTTCGTTGCCCTGCAGCCCACGGGCGGCCGGCAAGCCGCGGCGGTCGGCGCCCGCCCAGTTTTTCTGCACTGCCAGCAATTGTTGCTGCAGTTCCGTAACGCGCCTCGCTTGGGCCCGTCGCTCGGCGTCGGCCTCGCGGGCCTGGGTCTGGGCCGTCACCAGCGCTGACTCGGCAAGCTGTGCGCGTCGCGTGGCTGCGTCCACGGACGCGTGAGCGACGCTCAATTCTCCTTGCGCGTTGGCCAGTTGAACCCGCAGTGCTTCGATGGCTGCGTCGCGCGCAGCCAATTCCGCCGCCAGGTCGGGTGCCGTTGGCCCAGGCGGCTGGCTTTGTGCAGCCACCTGTCGCTGTGGTGCCGCCGGTGCGGGCTTGGGGGTGCCTTTGTGCAGCAGCCGCGGCGGTCCCGGCAGAAACTCACCTAGTTGTGCTTCAAAATCGCGTTCTTCTCTCGACCTGGCCATGCGCAGCACCTGTCTGAGGGTAGCGCAAGCAGCGTAGCACGACTGCCTAAGGCGCCAAGGCGACCCAAGCTTGAACCTGCCCCAGACCTCGCCGACAATCGCACCACTGCGCCCGTGCGCGCCGGAGTTGGTCGATGATCCGCTTGGCTATCGCGCTTTCCGTGCTCGCCTCCCTTTGCGCGTGTGGCGGCGCCCAGCGCGCGGACCAGCCCCGCGAATTGCGCCTGCAGTGGCGGCCTACCGACGACCTCAACGTGGTCGGCCCGGGTGCCCATGCGGCTGCACAGCCCGTGCGCGTCGACCTTTTCATCGACCGGCGCGCCAACCCGGCGGTCATCGGCGAAGACGCTCGCGATCGTCCGGCCCGCCCGCTGGCGACCCCCGACCTGGTGCCGGCCTTTGTCAGCCACGGGCTGGCCCAGGTGTTGCCGCAAAGTGGTGTGCCCGTCATCGAAGGCGCCGCCAATCGCGTCGTGCGCGGGGCGGTGCAGACCTTCTTTGTCCGCGAAGACAACACCTACAATGGCGAAGTGGCTGTGCAGATCCAGTTGCAAGACGCCAGCGGCGCGGTGCTGTACGACGCGCTGGTGGTCGGCCGATCCAAGCGCTGGGGTCGGTCTGCGTCTGCGGAAAACTACGCCGAGACCTACAGCAACGCCGTGGTCGAGATCGCCAAACACGTGCTGGCCGATCCGCGGTTCCGCGCCGCGCTTGGGCTCGGTCCGGTTCCGCCGCCGCCGAACAAGCCCGAATGACACTTGCAAAGTGGGCACTAGGGGCCTGTAAAAGAACAAGTCAATCGACACGTGCGCGGAGCGGAGCGGCGAGTCGACTTGCAAAGTCGCGAGCTTGCGACCCACCAAGCAAGCAGTGGGCCAACGTAGAAAATCGAGTAGATTTTTTACGCGCCCTAGGGTTCGCCGCAATCGGCGCCTGGGCGTTGTCGGTCGGCGAAGTCAGCGCCGCCACGCCGCGGGCGCGCGCGTCGTTGGTCGGTGCCAACGCCTTTGCGTCAGTCGATTTCGATCGGTCCAGCGAGTGGATGGTGCGCGTTGATCTGGAGCGCGAGTTTGCGCTGTGGCGCGGCCTTAGCATGGGTGCCAAGGCGATGCCCGTGTTCGCGTGGCGCAACTCCGACGGCAAGTGGATTGCTTGCCTGGGGTTCGGGGTGACGACGCGGTGGTACTGGGAGGCCGCCGACCACAGCGGACCCTTTTTTGGCTGGGCAAGCTCGACGGTTTGGAGCGCGGCGCAATTCGTCGGCAACGCCTCGCGGCTCAATTTCCTCTCCAATGTCATGGTCGGTTGGCAGGCGCCCGCCAACGGCTGGCACGCAGCCTTGCAGTTCGAGCATCTGTCCAACGCAGAGACGGCGCAGCCCAACCACGGTGCCAACGCGGTCGGGTTGGCGGTCGGGTTGGCGTTCTGGTAGAGGCCGGATAAACGTCGACTCGATTTGCACCTTCGTGCGGATCGCAGTGGAGGTCGGCCCTATGAAACACGCCCGTTGCCTGCGAAAATGGCGGTCCGCGCGCCGCGCGTCGGAGTTTGTCATGGCCGCAGTTCCCTTCAACCGCGCTGCGCAGTTCGCCGCGCTCGCGACGCTGACCACGTTCGTGGGCTGCGCCGTGCCCATCCGCTACGCCGTGCCAGCCCGACAGTTGGTAGGCCGCGAGGTGGTCGACAAGGCCGTGTACCTGGGCGACTCGCCCGGCGATGCCGAGCCGGTCAAGGTCCTTGAAGTCGAGTCCGATGACGGCGCGGTGCTGGTGCGGTCCGGCGATCCAGAGGCCCACGCGCAGGTTCAGGCCCTGGTGGCGCGCTCGCCGCAGGGCGAAGCGATCTTGACCAGCGACGACACCCGCAGCTGGCCGAGCATCGTCGGCGGCATCGTCGCCGGGCAGCTGGGGATGCTCATTGGCGAAGTCTATGTACTCGCCAGCGACGAGTTCAACCGCGGCAACAACGAAGAGCAGGTGCAACGCCTGCTGACCAGCATGGCCTATGGAACGGTCATCGGCACCTTCGCGGGTATTGGCATCGGCTCGATGCTGGCCGGGCGCGTCAAGACCAGGCAGGTGTTTGACCCGCCGGCGGTCCGGTTTCGCGCGCCGCCGGTCGCCGCGCCGATGGGGCCTGCGGCGACGCCCCCGGTCGCGCCCCCAGCCGCTGCGACACCAGTCGGCGGCGAAGTGCTGCAACCGCCGCCGGCCGCGCCGCTGCCCGGGGCGCCGGCGCCTGAGCCAAAGTAGCCCGCTTCACCGTACGACGCCGCCCATCGACGGCCTGCGGACCGCACCCTGGACCCCATCGCCACCGCCGCCGTTCTGGCCGCCGCGTTGCTGCACGCAGGATGGTCCGCAGCGCTCAAGCGCGCGGGCGACCCGCTGCTTGGCGCGTTTGGCATTGCGGTTGGTTCTTTGCCGGCCTGCCTGGTCGCGATGGTCGCGCTACCCGCGCCGGCGCCGGCCGCGTGGCCGTGGATGGCGGTATCGATCGGCGTCCACCTCGTGTACTTCTCTGCGATGTCGCTGGCCTACCGCGGCGGGCAGCTTGCGCCGCTCTATGCGCTGATGCGCGGCACGCCGCCGCTGCTGGTGGCCCTGGTGTCGGCACCGTTTGTGGCCGAGTCATTGTCGCCGCAAGGCTGGGTCGGCATCGTGTTGCTGTGCGCGGGTCTTTTGTCACTGGTGCAGGGCAGGGCTGCGCGCGGTCGCACGCTGGCTTTTGCCCTGCTGTCCGCGGCCTGCACGGCGACCTACACCATTTTGGATGGCCTGGGTTCGCGCAAAGCGGGCTTCGCGCCGTCGTACGTGGTTTGGCACGGGGCGCTGCAAAGCGCGATTTTCGCAAGCGGCGTCTGGTGGCTGCGCCGCCAGGAGGTTGTCGGGCATGTCCGGGCCAACGCGGTCCAGACCTGGGTCGGTGGCACGGCCTCGATTGGCGCCTACGCGCTGGCGCTGTGGGCGATGGGTCGGGCGCCAGTGGCGATGGTCGCGGCGCTGCGCGAGACCAGCGTGGTGTTCGCGGCGCTGCTCGGCGTGGTGTGGTTGCGCGAACCACTGGGCTGGCGGCGCGGTCTTGCCGCACTACTGGTAGCGACTGGTGCCGCAGTGATGCATTTGTGACAATTGGCAAGTGCGAATTTTGCCCCCCGTGCGCGACACGCCCACAATGCCGACGCCGGTCGGTCCGGCTGCGAGGGCACATGCGGACGCTGATTGGCTTTGGGCCTGTGAAAAATCTGGTCGATTTTGCACGTTGGCCCGCTGCTGGCCAAGTGGGTCGCAAGCGCGCGACTTTGCAAGTCGACTCGCGGCTGCGCTCCGCGCTCCTGTCGATCGACTTGTTTTTACACGGGTCCTTACTGGCAGGGATCGCCCTGCACTTGGGTATCGCGGTGCCTGCGCTCGCCCAAGAGGTGCCCGCCGCAGCGGAGGTGCCGGTCTCTCCAGCTGCGCCGGCCACACCTATCGTGGCACCTGCGGCGAAGGTTCAACCGGATGCGGCGCTTTTGCAGCCGCTGCTGGATGCGCTGGCGGCGCCCTTTGCCGACCGTCCTGCGCGCTGGAAGCAAGTGGTGGCGTCGGCCGATCCGCGCGCTGTCGCAGCCCTTCGTTACGCGGCGATGCAGGACCACAACCCGGCGGTCAACGAAGCGGCGATCCAACTGCTGCGCGAGATTGCCGAGCCGTCGGCCGTCCAAGCCTTGGTCGACATCGCCACCGGCGCCGAAAGCCTCCGGCCGCAGCGCGGGGCGCTCGATGCGCTGAGTCAACATGTCCGCAAGGAGGCGGTGGACGCCCTCTACCGGATTGCCGCCGACCCAGACGGCGACATGGAAACCCGCAAAGCAGCGGTCGAAGTGCTCGGTCGCGATCATCCGCAAATTCTCACCGACCGGGGCTTGCCGCAGCTTGGCGGGTCGGCGCTGCTGGCCACCGTCGGCGGCGGGTATTTTGGCGGCTGGGCGCTGTCGTCGGTGGGCGATTTCGCCGGGACGCGCTCTGCCGGTGCCATCGGTTGGGTCGCCGGCGCGGTGGTCGGTGCCGGGTCGGGCTACATCTTTGGCCGGCAGATCTCCACGGCGCGCCAGCACTACTATTTGAGTGCGCTCAGCTGGGGCTCGTGGGCCGGGTGGCTGTCGGCCGACGCCATCATCCACCGCCCGGTCAACGCCAATACCGGCGAACGCATCAGTGAAGACGAGTCCGGTGTCACCCGCATCCGTGCCGGCCTCTCGCTTGCGGGCGAACTCGCGGGGCTCGGCATCGCCGTACTGGGCGCCGACGCGCTCAACCTGTCGAGCCAGGACGTGCTGACCGTCGATGTGATGGGCATTTCGGCATTGGTGGCGACGGCTGGCGCTTTGGCGCTGGCGACGCCGCAAGAGGACCAGCGCCCGGGCTACGCGACCCTTCTGGCGGGCAGCCTGGCGGGCGTGGGAATCGGCGTGCTGACGGCGCCGGCGATGCGGTTTGCCAAAGGCGACGTGGCGCTGACCGCCTACTGTGCCGCCGAAGGGGCGTACTACGGCGGCTTTTTGGGCTCGGTGCTGCGTCACGACCGACCGGAGTACGGCGGCATGGGCTTGGGTGGCGGCCTGGGCGTGTTGGGTGGCATGGCTTTGGCCCAGCACTCGGACCTGTCGGTCGGCAATGTTCTCGAGGTCGCACTGCTCGCCAGCTACGGCAAAGCGCTGGGCGGCGGCGTTGCACTTTTGGCCAACCAGAACAACGACACGGGCAAGCTCATCCACCTGGGCACCGGTGCGCTGGGCATGCTGGCTGGCGTGTGGCTGGGCGATGTCACCGAGTACAAAGACGGCGACCGCGCCATCATCCCGGTCGCGACCGGGCTCGGGCTGTGGCACGGCGCGTGGCTGGGCGTGCTGGCCAACGACGGCGAGTTCGGCGACGAACGCGCCAACCTGCAGGGCGGCTTGACCCTGCTCGGCGGCTCGCTGTTTGGGTTGGGCGGCATGGCACTTTCCCAGAACACGCAGTGGTCGAACTGGCAGACCACCATGGGCAGCAGTGGTGCG
>CAXRHS010000038.1:0-3541 GCA_964230235.1 Myxococcota bacterium | reverse complement strand
GTTGAGCTTGTAGTCGGCCTGGGCCATCAGCCGCACGCCGATGTCTTCGCCGACTGGCCGATTGGTCACCTCAAAGATTCCTTGGATGGGCAGGTTTTCGATGACGTTGGTCGTCAGGGCCACTGAACCCGCGCGTCCGGTGTCGGCGAGCGTGGCCAGCCCCAGCCGCAGGTTGGTGCCCCGCTCTGGGCCAATCCTGCCCATCAACTCCAGGCCGGTATCGATGCCGTCCTTGCCAGGCCGACCACCAAGCGGGTAAGCGCATGGAAAGACGCATGCAACGCCCACTCCGTTTGCAGGTAGCCATACTTGAACGCTCGGCGGCGCGGATCCAGGGTGTCGTCTTTGGCGATCGGCAGGCCGGCCTTTGGCCCACTTTGGTGGACGACGGGCTTTTGGGTGGCCATGTCAAACACCGGACCCGCCGCCACCGCGCCACCCTCACCGCTGAGCAACCCGTAGCCCATCTCAAAGGCGTACAGCAGCTTGGGGTCCTGCAGGCGATAGCCCAGCGACACCTCGGCGTAGATGAACTGGTCGTCGCCGCGGCCGCGGTTGAAGTCGACCAATTCGCCAACCATTCGAAATGTCGAAGCATCCACCGGCCTTCGCCCGACTTCCGCAAAAGGGTCCTCCACGAACACCCACACTGGTGCGCGCGGTGTGGCCACAAGCGCCTTGGTCTCGCCGGTATCGACCAGGGTCAACTCCACGAAATACTCGAACCCCGGTTCAGCCACCAGCGCCTGCGGCACCCGCAGCCGTCGATGCAACGGCCCGGATGGCTCTGGCCGTGCAAGCTGGTAGGTTTGCTTGCCTTTGGCCCGCAAGTGCACGCGCAAGTCGGCAATGTGGCCCCAGTCCGCGGCACTGAAAACCAGCCAGCCCGCCTCCTGCACCCGCAGCTTGTCCAGTTGGTCGTGAAAAATCCGGCGCTGCGCAGAGGTCAGCTGAGACAGTCGCTCGGCGTCGGCCCGCGCGGCCCGCATGTTGGCCGATTGCTCGTGCATGGCGTCGATCTCGCGCTGCACAGCGCCGGCGTGCGCGCTACCCGGAAACCGTCGCAGCCAGTCCTGCCAGATCGCAATGCGCTCGGCCGGTGTGCGCCCAAGGCTATTGCGAAACGACTCGTCGATGGCGATTTCGTCGGGGGTCGCGCCTGCCCGGTTGCCCGCGACGGATGGCGGACAAGGCGGACACGCGGTTGCCGGCGGGCATGCGCTTGGCGGGCCGCTGGCTTCCTTGCCACTGTCCACCCCGGCGGCCTCTTTCTCAGCCGGCGTCTTGCGTTTGGTGGGCATCGGCGCCACCGCGACCGGTGCAGCAGGCGCTGGCACCTGGCATTCCACCAGGTCGCCTTCTGCCAACTGTGCCAGCAGTTCCTTGTCTGGCTTGAGCAGCGACAAATGGGTGGCCACATCGACGACCGGGCTCAGGCCGGCGACGAAGCGATCCACCAGCTCTTTGCCGGTCCGCGGGTGCCTGGCCTTGACCGTGCGGTACAGTGCAAGTTCTTGGCCCCGCCGCAGTCCGTCGGCGGTGCCGAGGTCGATGACCAACTCGGGACCGTTGATGCGCACGACCCAGCCGCGCGCCCAGCGGTAGCCCGCGGCCGGGTCACCTGGATGCGGGGTTTCTTCTGCGACCTTGCCGGGCGCAGGTGGCGGTGCGGCAGCAGCAGTGGCCGCGGTAGCCAGGGTCAGGGTCGCCGCCAGCGACAGCGCACAGCGCAGCTGGTTGGGCGGAGCGGCCGCTTTTCGTCTATGGGGTCGATCGCCGAGTGCCGCGGTGCGGTCCATGGATCCTCCGTGCAGATTGTGTTTGCCTGCCGAACCCGCCAACGGGCGGGCTGGGCTTGCGATTCACCCCATTGCCGGCATGGTAGCCGCCTTGTTCGGAGTTGCCAAGCAGACTCGTGCAAGTGCAGAGCAACGCGCTGAAAGCCTTCAGGGCGTCTACGCCGAGTCGCTGCGCGCCGCTGGTGGTCGCTGCAACGCGGGCCGGGTGCGAGCGCCGATTGACGGATGGCTCAGAGATTGCCGTCCAACGTCGCCATAGCCCGTTTCAGCGCCCCTTCGTCCACGCGATTCTGCAATGCCACGAAAAGCACGCTCTCTTCCCAGCGCACGTGGTCATGCAGCGCATTGGCGCAGTGCAAGGCGAGCTGGCGATCCGGCTCGTCGCACGCCAACAACTGCCCAAACGCGCGGCGCAGGTCGGCGTGCTGGCGGTCAAGTTCGCGGGCTTCCGCGTGGTTCAGCAGAGGTCGCAGATGGCGATCTTCGCGATCGAAGTGCACGCTGAGCTCGTCGCGCCAGGCTATGGCCAGTTCGCGGTTGGCGCGCGCAATCCAGGCCGGCACGCCGCTGTGCGCCGCCCAGCGGACATCGCGCACAACCATCAGCGCGGCAAAGTGGTCCCGCGACAGCGGTCGAAGGGCAGGGTGGCGCCACATCGTCGCCTAGCCCTGCGCGCGCAGCCGTGCGAAAAGGACATTGTTTTCCAGGTGGATGTGCTGGCGTAGATCCGCGTCGAGTTCCTGCAGCGCGTGCCAGAGCGCCCGCCAGGTCGCACAAGCACCTTCGGGGACCGTGTAGTGATTGGTCAGCACACTGGCGCGCGCCAGCAGCCCACCGACGGCTTCGTGCTCGGCGACCATGCCCGCGATTGCTTCCTGCGCCGCGGCCACATCGCCAGCACGCACGGCTGGAAACAACACGTCTTCTTCGGCGCGCAGGTGCGGCAGCAGGTCGGCGCGCAGCTGCAGCGCCACTTCGTACAAGTTGGACAGCCGTTCAAAGTCCTTCGGGCCATGCACGGTCAGCACGCGCTCGGCCATGGCGACGATGCGGTCCAACTCTTCCGACAGGCCTTGGTGGTGGGTGGCCACGATGTGGTCGACAAGCGCAGCCAGGGGCGCAGTGTCCCATGACAGGCCGCGGCCACCGCGGTTTTCGACCGCGCTCACTTCGTCGAGCAGCACATCAAGCGCCACGCCGGCCGCCGCACAGGCTTCGGTCAGCTGTTTGCCGCTTTTATAGCAAAAATCGATGCCGTGCCGCTGCAAAACTTTGACAGCGTGCGGCCGGCGCATCGCCAGGTCGCCCACCGTGCCGGCCGCCGGGTGGATGTGCAAGTTGAGGTTTCCGTGGTGCGCCATCGCGAACTCCGCGAGCCGGGGAAGGGTGGCTCTCAATGGATAAACTAATCCATTGATGACCGCACGGCAAGCCCATCTGTCGCGGCACTGTCACGGCCCCCATTTTGCAACCTGCGCACGGTGCTACGATCGCACCCGCCGCACAGCGCCGTGACGGCACCGGAGCCTGCACCGATGTTTGCCCGAATCGACTTTTCAAAGCTGACCCTGATGGACGCGCTGGATCTGGCGACGCTCATCGAGGTCGAGGCCTTCCGTCGCTACGACCAGTTTGCCCAGCAGCTCGGCCAGCGCAGCGACACCGACGCCGCGTCTGTGTTTGCGGCGATGGCCAGAAACGAGAAGAAGCACGGCTCGCAGCTGGCGGCGCGGCGCCGCGCC
>CAXRHS010000037.1:0-6401 GCA_964230235.1 Myxococcota bacterium | reverse complement strand
GGGGACAGGGACAGGTGCCGGGACCGCGACCGCCGGCCGATCGGGGTGCATGGACCCCGGATCGCGACCGATCTGCCGGCGGCTGAAGCCGCGGCCTGACGCAACAAAGCCCGGCCAAGCCGGGCTGGGTCGCCTGCCTGCGCACACGATTGGGTGCCATCCTAGGGTGCCAACCAGCGTAGGCAGCAGGGTCAGCGCCTTCGGCGGCGGGGACAGGGACAGGTGCAGGGACAGCGACAGACGGCCGATCGGGGTGCATTGACCCCGGATCGCGAACCGGTTCAAAGCTTGCCGCGCGGCAAAAGGCGGCCCGCCATCGATCACCTGGGCGATGCCGTCGCCCGCCGCCAGCGCTGTCGCCCGCCCCGCAGCCGTGTCCGGCGGGCACTCG
Source organism: Myxococcota bacterium (assembly GCA_964230235.1). Classification (GTDB taxonomy): domain Bacteria; phylum Myxococcota_A; class UBA9042; order UBA9042; family UBA9042; genus SXRM01. The sequence continues at coordinate 6,010 of CAXRHS010000037.1, read as the reverse complement.
CTTTCGTACGTTCGCCGCAAGCCCGAGGCCAGCCTGGTGCGGCAGGTGTTCGTGGAGCAGTGGCCGCGGTTGCAGCGCGAGCTACGCGAGGCGAATGACGGCCGTGGGTTGCCCAAATTCATCACCAAGGCGGTCAATGCCTTCTAGGAGTGTGGTGTAATTTCGAAGGGCTTCTGCCGGCTGTACTGCAAGACGTGTAAGACCGACCAGCTGGTGGCGTTCAGTTGCAAGGCGCGGGGCATCTGTTCTTCGTGTGACGGCAAGCGTATGACCGAGTTGGCCGCCCACCTGTGCGACAGCGTGATTGGCGAGGTCCCGGTTCGGCAGTTCGTGGTGACCGTGCCCGCGAATTTGCGGTACCTGCTGGCGTGGAATGCCCCTGCCGAAAAAAGCGTCGGTTCACGACAACGGAATATGGGCACCCGGGGCCAAGGACCGCGACTTGGTGGTGCCGGCGCTCGGCGACCGCGTGGCGCACAACAAGCGGAAGCATGGGGCCAAGTGCGCGGCGGGCAAGCCGGGCAAGCACGACCACGACGCTGCACACGACTGCGGCGACACAGCACCCGGGCCCGACGTCGGCACCAGCGCACCGGCCGCGGATGGCGACGCGTCATCACCGGCGCTCGCCAAGCCGGCCGCCAACGATGGCGAAGGCGCCACCTCCGCAGGAGTCGCCGCAACGACCGCGCCGGTCAAGTCACAGGACGAAAGTTCTTTGGTACTCGACGACGAGGCGGCCAAGGCGGTGTCATCAAAGCTCAATTGGGCGGAAGGGCTGAAGCGGGCGTTCGGGTGGGACTTACTAAAATGCAGCCATTGCGGTGGCCGTCGCAAAATGATCGCCGCCATCCGCAACCCGGCTCAAGTGGAGAAGATCCTCCGCCATGTCGGCCAGTGGCGCGAGACCGGCGACCGCGATGGCGACGACGTCATCGCCATTCGCGGGCCGCCGGGGACATTTGACGACGAGGTAGACGAGGCGCCGAGCGACAAGTTCGACGGCGTGGACGACCCGGTCGAGGCGGATTGGGCGGCGTAGGGCACGCAACCACGGCCCGGCGCGCGATCACGGTCTGGACTTGGCGGTCGGGGTGCTCGGGGCTGGCGGCGCGCAAGCGCTTGCTGGCGCTGGGCGGGATTGGTCTGTTCGGAGCCGGCAAAATCGCAGCTTGACACCACAAAACGGCGGCGCACAGTCACGATCGCGCTGTCGCCGGAGGGTCCGGCGGGGCGCGGGGGGCGAAGTGGGCGCTTTTGGCTGCGAGCCGTTGGGGGTGGGCACGTTTGGGGCACCTATCCGCCCCGGCCGATTTTGCGAACTACGCGGCGCAGTTGGCCGCCCACCTGACGCCGACGGTGCGCGACTACGAGGTCTGGAACGAGCAGAACGCTGGCTACCGCTTCTGGAAAGGCGAACCCGACGGCTTCAACGGCCATCCCGGCAACTACGCCAAGCTACTGTCGTTGGCGGCCAAGGCGGTACACGGCGTGGACCCCAAGCTGCGGGTGGGCTACGGCGGGACGTTCTACTTTCCCCAACTGATCCTGGGCGCTGAGGCCTTCCTGGACCAGAGTCTGGCGGCGCACCCCGGCTTGGGCGACCAGTTCGACGCACTCGGCTGGCATCCGTACGGCGCCTATCCGCCGCTGCAGCCGCCCGAGTACGCGACGCCTGCCAGTAGAGTGCCGCAGTGGGCCGTGCACCAGTGCGCCGACCGCATGGATGGGGTGTTGGCAAAGCACCAACTGGCGCCCAAGCCGCACTGGGTGACCGAGCTTGGCTGGCCGAGCGTGGCCGGCGGCGACCCGCATCAGCAGGCCCGTTGGCTGGTGCGCGCCTATGCGCTGCTGTTGTCGCGCGATGTCGAGCACCTGTGCTGGTACACCATCTGGGACGGCGACCCGGCGACGGCCATTGCGCCGTGGGAGGCGGGGTTCGGTCTGTACACCCACGACGCCGACGTGCTGGACGGCAGCGTGCCGCAGGCCAAGCCGTCGGCGCTGGCGCACATGGCGCTGGCCAAGCAACTGCAAGGGCTTGGCTGGGCGGCAGACCAGACCCAAGGGCTGGTGCGCGCGCAGACCTTCGCGGACCCCGCGGGCGCGACCGCGGTGCACGTGGTGTGGAATGACACGATGGCGGTCGGCGAAACGCAGGAGCAGGACCCGGCGACGATGGTCACGTGGCCGGCTCGTCAGGGGCGCGCGTACTCGTGGACGCCGGCTGTGGGGTTGCCGGTGGCGCTGACGCCCGATGCGGCAGGGATGCTGGCGGTGCCAGTGCGGGGCAGTGCTGGGTATTTGCGGGAGCAAGCTGGACCGTAGCAGGGATCGCCGGCCCGTATGGGTCACGGGCCTACATTTGCCGCCTGGGCGGCCGTGGCGTACGCTGCACGGGACCGCGCATGTCGCGCGGTCGGCGGCAATGGGCCGCGGTGTCGAGGGCAAGATGCAGGCGGACGGACAGGTCGCGGGTAGCGATAGGACTGCTGGCCGGCCGGATGTTACGAACGCCGGGCCGCTGCAGTACCTCGACCGCGTTGTCGCGACCATTGTCGAGGTGGCGCAGCCGCAGGCCATTGTGCTTTTTGGGTCGGCGGCTAAGGGTACGGCGGGGCCGCAATCCGATTTGGACTTGCTCATCGTCAAGGAACTTGAGAAGCCCCAAGACCGCTGGGATACGCTGTACCGCATTGAGTGTGCGTTGTTTTTTGCACGCATCGGCGTGCCCACCGATTTGGTGCTCAAGACGCCCGATGAAGTGCGCAGTCAGGCCGATTCGTGGATCGGGGTGGTCTACGACGCGGTGCGCGAGGGCCGGGTTGTCCATGGCGAGGTGGCGCTGCGGGGCCGCGATGCCTGAATTGCCCGATGCGGCTCGCGTGCTGATGGACCGCGCTGAAGAGGATGCGGCGGCGTTGCTCTTGCTGTTTGGCGTCAGCGGCTTGGCACCGAGAATCTTTGGATTCCACGCCCAGCAGGCCGTGGAGAAAGCGGCAAAGGCGTGGTTGATATCGCTCGGTTTCAGCCCTGGCAAGACCCATAGCCTGCAGTTCTTGCTGGTTGAGTTGCAGCGACGCGACGCAAAGTTGCCGACAATTGCCCCCGAACTGCTCGTTTTACAGCCGTTTGCGGTGGACGAGCGCTACCTGGAGCCAACAACCGGCCTGACGCTGTCCCGTCTGACGGTGATCGGGCAAGTTGACGCCTTCATGGCCGCCGCGCGGACGGCGCTTGGGCGGGAGAAGCCGGGAGAGCCTGCCGAAACCTAGGCGCTCACGGCCCGCACTTGCCGGCCGCGCAGGTCTTGCCGCCGGTACAGGGTGAACCGTCGACCAGGGGTTGCCCGGGCTTGCAGGTGCCGGAGGTGCAGGCGTCGCCGAAGGTGCAGGGGTTGTTGTCGTCGCAGGGGCCGGAGGTCTTGGCCTCGTTCTTGCAGCCGTTGGTGACGTCACAGGTGTCGGTGGTGCAGGCGTTCTTGTCGTCGCAGTCAGTGGGCGGCGCGGCGCACTTGCCGGCGAGGCACTTGTCGCCGGTGGTGCAGGCGTTGTTGTCGGTGCAGGCGGAACTGTCGGGGACAGCGGCGTGAGCGCAGCCGGTCTTGGGGGCGCAGGTGTCGGTGGTGCAGGGGTTTTGGTCGTTGCAGTAGTTGGGGACTGTGAGCGAGACGCAGCCGGTGGCGGGGTCGCAGGTGTCGTAGGTGCAGGCGTTGCCGTCGGAGCAACTGGCGGGGGTGAGGGCGGCGCAGAGGCCGGCGGTGGGGCATGCCGAAAACGTGAGTGCGCTCAGTCTGGCGATCGAGACCGTATTGCTGGAGGCGCCCAATCCAATCAAGATCATAGAGTCATAGCCAAGGGCATCGACCGACAATGGTCCAATGTGGGCCTTCTTGATATTTGGTATCTGCCAACTTGCGACGACGGCACCGTAGCAGGTTGCCAGCATCACGATGGTTGTGTTTGGGGTTGTTGCAGGGCCAGAGATCAAGATCTTGTCGGATCCCGCGCGACCGATGGAGACGATATTCTGGCCGACATTGTGCTTATGCCGAAAAACTCCTGTACTATCATAGACAATTATAGCGCCGGTCCCATCCACGGCAACTGCCAAGTCCTGACAGCCAACTTGGCCGACCGGCAGGTCATTCAACGGAAGAGGAAGTTTCCAATTCGGCTTCAGAGACTTGTCAAACCCCATCGCAAACATTGTGTTGCCTTTCGCGTCAGACGCAAACCCGGTGGCAATCGGCGCACCGTCGTTGGCAATAACATGGAGCAACTCCGTATAACCGGGCTCTTTATCAAACCACGAGGCGAAAGTCCCCGACTTTATGGTGGCTTCACCAATCCAAGCGTGATGTTCGGTCAGTCCAGCGAATGGCGACATATAGCCGACAGCTACTGTCAGATCTTGTCCTTTGCTTGCGCAGGACGCAACGACGCCAAATTGCACAAGTTCTTGAGCGCCACAGTTGTCGATACAATTCAATGTCGAGTTGTAGAGCGCGTTGCTAAAACTGGCCGCGAACTGAACATTCGGCCCTGAATCTGAACATACGGCAATCTCGCCAACGCCGCCAACTTTGGGGACCGAAATTTTCTGAAACGATGCTGTGGGACCAGTCGGGCCGATTTGCGATGCGAAAACGCCTTCGTTGGTCTTGACTACCGAGGCGAATGCAGCATTGGCGGTTTGCACTGCGGAGGTTGTGGTGATCACGCTGACCGGCAGTACCTCAGTCTTCACCCACCACTCCTCCTTCCCCTTCGCACAAGGCCCACTGTCACACGGCACCTGCACCTTGCCGGCCTTGCAAAACCCGCCGCCCGCCCCATCGCAAACATCGCCAACGGTACAACTGTTCCCATCATCGCAAAGCCCCGTCACGCCCACATTCCCGCACCCCTTCGCCTTATCACACGCATCCGCCGTGCACACATTGCCATCCCCGCAATCCGCCACCTTATACCCGCAGCCGCTCTTGGCCCCGCACGTCTCCACCGTACAAGCATTGCCATCCGAACAATCCAAAGCCCCGCCACCGCCGCACTTGCCCGCCTTGCAGCCATCCTTGACCGTGCACAAGTCCCCGTCGTCGCACCCAGCCGCATTCGCCGTGAACGTACACCCCTTGCTCAAATCGCACGCATCGTCAGTACACCCGTTCTTATCGTCACAGACCACCTTGACCTTGCCCGCACACTTCCCACTATCGCACGCGTCCCCGGTCGTACACGCACTGCCATCGCTGCAAGTCACCTGCACCGGCAACTGCACGCAGCCCTTGCCAGCCTCGCAGTCGCCGACCGTGCACACCTCGCCGTCCTCGCATTTGCCGTCGTCGCCCACATGCGTACAGCCCTTGGACTTCAAGCACACGTCCGTCGTACACGCCAACCCGTCCCCGCAATCGCCATCGACCAAACACGGGCAGACGTTGCCGCCCGGCACACACGCGCCCGCCTTGCACACATCGCCCACCGTGCACGGCTCGTTGTCGCTGCACGCCGCCCCCACGTTGACCGCCGTTATCTCGCACTGCCCGCTCGCCGCCTTGCACAGGTTGTGCGCGCAAACCGTATTCTTGTCCGCCGGGCAACTCACCACCGTCGCCGGGTTGACCAGACAACCGCCGCCCTGGCAGTGCATGGTGCCATTGCACCAGTCGCCGTCCTCAAACTTGGCGCAGTCGCCCGCAATCTTGCAGGCGCAGGCGTTGACGGTCGCCACGCAGGCACCGTCTTTGCAATGGTCGTCGCCGGTGCATAGATTGCCGTCGTCGCAGGTCTGGCCCTGGTGCGCAAACCCAATCGCGCACTTGCCAGTGCTCTTGTCGCACTGGTCCGCCAGGCAAAACGTGTCGTCCTTGCTGCCGCACACCACCACCGTCGCCGGATTGACCGCGCAACTACCTGTCGCCTTGTTGCAGTAGAGCGTGCCGTTGCACAGGTTGCCGTCCTCGACCTTGGCGCAGTCGCCGTCGGTTTTGCAAGCACAGGTGTTGTTG
>CAXRHS010000036.1:0-8224 GCA_964230235.1 Myxococcota bacterium | reverse complement strand
CCAAGGCAGCTCGACGGCGCGCAGTCGTGTCCGGCGCGTGCCAAGTCGGCCTTGCGCGCCTCGGCGCCGAGCGCCATGCAGGTCAAGCCGTCGCAGACCAGGGTCTTGGGGCCGTCTTGCCGCAATAGGCCGTAGAAGTGGCCCGCGCCCCAGATTTCGGCCTCGGCGACGCCGGTTTCCTTGGAAATCGCGCGGACATTGGCTTCGGTCACGCCGCCGCGTTCGGCCAGCAGCGCCAGGATGCGTTCTCGTTGGGCGCCGCGAAAGTCCATGGGGTCGCCTTGTGCGCCGCAGGACAAAGGGCGCGGGCGGCAGGGTAGCGCGGTGGCGGTGGGGCGGCAATGGCGAAGCGGTGGGACGAGGCGCTGTCCCGGTCACTCGCGCAGGTACGCCAGATACGCCGCAACCGCCTCGACCTGGTCGTCCATGCGCACGTGGTTCGCGAGTCGCTCGAGGTCGATCCACGGCAATACTGCGCTGGTGCTTGCGGTCTGGTAGCTATTGCCCTGCAAATGCCAGACCCGAAAGCCATCGTCTTGCGAAAACCACACCTCTGGCACGTCAAGACCTGCGCAGGTAGTCGGTGTCGGTGGAGAGGTCGAGGCCGTCGATTGCCGCCCCTGACCGCGCCGACCATTGCCAACCCTGCGCCTCAGCGCGACAATCGCGCCCCTTTTCGCCGCCCCGGAGCCCCGATGTCCACCGCCGCCCCCTCCACCGCGCTCGCCAAACCCGCCAAGCCCAAGGCGACGCGCCCGACCTACACCAAAGTCGAGGTCGCGCCCGAGGAAGACCCGTTCTTGCTCGACTTGGACGCCATTGCACCCCTGTGCAGCGAGACCGCGCTGCGCGATGCCATGCACTTGTGGAACAAGCACTACGTCACCCACGTGGGCCTGAGCGACGACAGCGGCGAGCTTGCTTTGCACGGCCACGTTGCTGGCGATGCGATTGACCAGCAGTTCGACGTCACCTTGTCGCTCGACGGCGACGCCCAAATTCAAGCCAGCTGCGGGTGTTCGCCGGCGTGGCGGCCGACTTTGTGCGCCCATGCGGTGGCGGTGCTGTTGTCGCACGGCGATGCGCCATCGACGTCCAAAGGTGTCGCGTTGACGGCGCGCGAAAAGGCCAAAGCCGAGCGCGTGGACCTCGGCCGCCGCGCGGTCCGAGTCGAACTCGTGTCCGGCGATCCGGATTTCGGAACGTGGGCTGCGCAATCGGTGGTGTCTACGTCTGCGGCCGTGCGGCCCTTCCGCGTGCAAATCCGGCACCTGACCGAACCACTGAACACCTGCGATTGCCCGGACTTTGCCGTCAACGGTCTTGGAACCTGCAAACACATCGAGGCCGTGCGGCTCCGCGTCCGCCTCAAGCGCCCGGTGGCGCGCCAGACGGCGGTGGCGATTGTGTGGCTCGACTGGCAGTGCGCAGACGCGCCGCGCATCGGCGTGCACGTTCGCGGAACATTGCCATTGCCGGTAGCGTCGGTGGTGCGCCAGCATTTCGACGCGGACGGCCACTTGCTTGGGGTGCTGCCTGGCGCGTGGTTCAGTCTGGAACGCTCGGCTCAGCGCCTGAACCCCGCAGACGCCCGCGTGTTGAGCCTGGGCGACGATGCCCGCGCCTGGGCGATGCGGTCGGCCGAGATGGACGCCCGTGCGCAACGCCGCGCCAAGGTCGAAACCGAGTTGACGGCGCACCAGGGGCAGCCGCCGTGGCTGCGCGCTCGGTTGTTTCCCTACCAACGGCAGGGCGTCGCGATGCTGGCGGGCCAGGGCCGGGCGCTTCTGGCCGACGACATGGGCGTGGGCAAGACCCTGCAAGCGATTGCCGCGGCGCGTTGGCTGATCGACAACGAGGGCGTGCGGCGGGTGCTGATTGTGTGCCCGGCGTCGCTCAAGTCGAACTGGTCCAAAGAAATCGCAAAGTTCACTGGCCTGCAAGCCCAACTGCTGACGGGCGGTCATCACCAATGCGAGGCGTGCTGGCGGCAGCCGGCGACCTTTCATGTGGCCCACTACGAGCAGGTGATGCGCCACCAGTCGCTGTTTTGCGGCGAAGTGACGCCAGACCTGCTGATTGTCGATGAGGCGCAGCGCATCAAGAACTGGAACACGCTGGTGTCGGCCAAAATCAAGTCGATTCCTTCGCGGTTTGCGTTTGTGCTGACCGGAACGCCGCTCGAAAACCGCCTGTCGGACCTGTACAGCCTGATGCAGTTGGTGGACCCGCATGTGTTGGGACCGCTGTGGCGCTTCGACGTCGATTACCTGGTCCGCGATGAGCGCAACAAGCTCGTCGGCTACCGCAACCTCACAGCGCTGCGCCGCCGCCTGGCCGGGGTCATGCTGCGCCGCAGCCGCGAAATCATCGCCGACCAACTGCCCGAGCGCACCGAGGTGACCCACGAAGTGCCGATGTCGGCCCGCCAGAAACAGATGCACGACGGCTTCCTGAGCGTGGCCTACAACTATGCGGCCATCCTGCAACGGCGCAAGCTCACGCCGCCGGAAGAAAAGCTGGCGATGGCGGCGCTGGTGCAGGCGCGCATGGCGTGCAATGCCGCAGGGCTCATCGACAAAGTCACCGTCGGCAGTCCCAAGCTCGACGAACTGGCGCGCCTACTCGAAGAACTGGCGGTCGCAGGGGGTCGCAAGGTTGTGGTGTTTTCGCAATGGGAGCGCATGACCCGCATGGCCGAAGAGGCCGCGCAGGCGCTGGGTCTGGGCACGGTGCGGCTGCACGGCTCGGTGCCGGTCGACAAGCGCGGCGCGCTGATTGACCGCTTTGAGCAGGACCCGACCTGCCAGGTGTTCCTGAGCACCGACGCCGGCGGCACCGGTTTGAATTTGCAGTGCGCCGATGCGCTCATCAACCTTGACTTACCGTGGAATCCTGCGGTGTTGCAGCAGCGGTTGGCGCGCATCCACCGCCTGGGCCAAAAGCGCAACGTGCTGATTGTGCTGCTGGTGGCCGCAAGCTCGTATGAGCAGCGCGTGGGGCAGATCCTGGCGGGCAAGCAGCACCTTTTCACGCAAGTGATGGCGGCTGAGGGCGACGATACGGTTGGCCTGTCGACTGCGGCGCTGGCCGAGGCGATGAAGGCGGTGGTGGACCTGAAAAAGGACCCTGCTGCTACAAAAACGGCCGTCGGTGATGACGACGACGAGGCGCAAGTGGACGAACCGGTGCCGCCGCCGCCGGTCGAAGAAGCCGTGCCGCTGGGGCCACCCGAAGAAACCGCGCCCATCGGCCCAGGCCACACCGGCAGTGAACCGCAACGGGGCGGCCAGAGCGACGCCGCCGTTTCTACGGTCGTCAGCGCCCTCTCTAGTCGCCTGGGCAACCGCTTGGAGCGCATCGTCCTTGGCCGCACGGGCCTGCTGGCGCTGGTCGACCGCGCCGATGCACAAGATGTGGTGATTGCCGGCGAAGTCGCAACGCCCGGGGTCGCCGTCGCCGTGCTCGACCTGCGCACCTACGCCATGTTGCGCACCATGGGCCACCTGGGCGGGCAGGGCGAAGGGGCCGAGGCCACGGTCTATGAGCGGCCGCAAGCGCCGGCCGAGCCGCCGCTGTTGATTGCGTCGCGCAAGAAGCTCGCCGCGGCCTGGACGCTGCTCGAAAACGGCATGGCCGACGAAGCGTTGCAACTCGTGTGCCAGTCGATGACGTTGGCGCTGACGCAGCGCGCTGGCCTGGACGCACCCCCGCTGACGCCGACATTGCCGTGGATGTACGCCGACCTGCTGCCGCGCGGGGTCGTTTCGCCGGCAGAAGCGGCCAGCGTGGCGCAGGCCTTTGGGCTGGCCGCGGTGCAAGCGGTGCCCGAGGCACTGGTGCGGCAGGTGGCAGAGGCCGCCCAAGCCCTGATTGGTGCAGGCCCGTAAGACATCTACTCGATTTTCTTTGCGCTTCATTGAGTCCGACGGCGCTCTTGACCCGCATCAACGTCGCGCGCAAAGTCCCAACACCGGGCCCACGCCCACACGGCACCGCCATGGACCCAATCGGCCGCGAAATCACCATCCAAGAAACGACCGTGGGCGACCTGGACGGCGTTTGCTGCGGGGCCGGCAACTTGTGGGACGGCGAGGTCTCGCTGACGACCTGGAGCGACACCGTGCCCGAGCTGACCCGGCGCGTCGCCGTTGGCGCCTGCATCGAAGCCGGCGCCGGACTGTGGCTGGTGGTGGCACTGCACGACCCACCCGGTCGCCTGGGTAGCGTGACGTTGCGCCGCGCCGGCTGACCATTGCCCCAGAAACCCAGCAATCTCCCGCTTCTCAGCGGTTGGCGCTTGCTTCACTGCCTGCGCGGCGGGTACAGCGTCGCCCCGCGCCGCTGCGCGAGTTGTGATCCATGACTGCCACGCTTCGCGACCTGCTGACCCTGGCGTGGCCCATCGTGGTGTCGCGGTCGACCCAGACCGTCATCGGCGTCAGCGACGCGCTGATGGTCGCACACCTGGGCGAGGCATCGCTGGCGGCGACGACCACCGGCGCCATGAATACCTTCACGTTGCTCATCCTGCCGATGGGCGTGTGCTTCATCGTCTCTAGCTTTTCTGCGCAGTTGCACGGCGCGGGCGATTCAGCGGGCGCCCGCCGCTACGGCTGGTACGGCCTCGGCCTCGCCGTTGCCACCCAGGCGCTGTGTCTGGTCAGCCTTCCGGTCGTCGGCTGGGCGCTTGGCGGCCTGGGCTATGCGCCCGCTGTGCTGGCCCAGATGGACGACTACATGGCCATTCGCTTGTGGGGCGGCGGTGCAGCCATCGGCCTGGAAGCGCTGGCCAACTACTACGGCGGCCTGGGCGACACCCAGGTGCCGATGCGGGCCAACGTGCTGGCCATGGTCTGCAACCTCGGGTTGAACTGGGTGCTCATCAACGGCCACCTCGGTGCGCCGGCCATGGGCGTGTCTGGCGCCGCGCTGGCCAGCGCCATCAGCTCCGGCATTGCATTCCTGTACCTTTTCAGCCGGTTCTGGCGTCAGGCGACCGCAATACCGGCGACGTGGCTCTGGCCCGAATTCGGCCGCATGCTGCGCTTTGGGCTGCCGTCCGGCATGAACTGGTTTTTGGAGTTCTTGGCGTTCATGTTCTTTGTCAACGTCGTGGTCGCCGGGCTCGGGACCACGGCACTGGCCGCGTTCATGGCGGTGCTGCAAATCAACTCCGTATCGTTCATGCCCGCATTCGGCATGGCCAGCGCCGGGGCGATCCTGGTCGGCCAACACATCGGCGCCGGTCTCAAGGACGCGGTGCCCGGCATCGCCAAGTTGACGCTCAAGGTCTGCGCGACCTGGCAAGGTACCGTCGGGCTGCTGTACCTGCTGCTGCCCGGCCTCATCTTTGCGCCGTTTGCCAAAGGGTCGGCCACGGAAGCGCAAGCGCTTTTGACGGTGGGTGCGCACTTGCTGCTGCTGTCGTCGCTGTGGCAGCTGTTCGACTCGGGCGTCGCGGTGTTTGCCGAGGCTTTGCGCGCAGCGGGCGATACGGCGTGGCCGATGTGGGCGCGCACGGAGCTGGGCTGGGCGTTCTTCGTTCCTGGCAGCTGGTATACGGTGCACCGGCTGGGCTGGGGTGTCGACGCGGCGATGTTCTGGATTGTCGGCTACATCGGCCTTTTGGCCCTCATGATGGTACTGCGTTTCCGGGCTGGCGTGTGGCGCAGCATCGAACTGGTCCAGGGTGCGCCAAACGCGCACTAACAGGTGTAGTCGCAGGCTCGCCCTATAACTCGCCCACCGGCACCAGCTTCGGGGGCTTGGGCACCGGCAGCCCGGCATCATTGGACTGGTTCTGCGTGTTCTTGAGGAGCAGCACGGCCTTTCGGTCGACCGCCGGCTTGCCGTTGAAGACCTCGCCAAAGTACCCGCCTCCGACCAGCACGTTCGCCAATTGCGCGGTCATCGCGCCGTCCAGAAACAGCCCCGCGCGCACCTGGCCGAATGCCACCGCGTCGCGCAACGCAAACGCCGCCGTGCCTCGCACGACCACACCATCGGACAGCGTGACCTTTGGTCCTGCCGGGTCGCCATTGGCGTCCAGAGGCTGATGTTCTCCTGCGACCGTGTCCAAAAGCACCATGTCGCGCACGTCTGCGGTCGGCCCCGCCACCGCGACCGCCACCGAGCGCGCACCGCGGATGCGCGAGCCCACCAGTCGCAACTCGGCCATGCCTTCGTCCGCTTGCACGCCGACCGCAAACGAACCCGGCATTTGCGCCGCACCGCCGTAGTCCAGGCCAGCCACCCGCACCAAGGTCCCGTCCGGACCCGACCCGTACACACCCATTCCGGTTTGGTCGGTCAAACTGGCCCCGGCCAATTCCAGGTCGGCACCGCCCATCGCGGCAATCGCCAAGACAACTGGGTCCTTTGCCTTGGGATTGGGCTTGATTGCCGACAGGGCGACCCCCGCCAGGCGGGCGCGCACGGCCTTTCCGAAGACCAGCACGGCGTTTTCCACGCAGTCATCGATGCGCAGGCCGCGCACATGAGCGTGCGCACCGCTCAAGACCGCAAAACCGTAGCCGAGATGGCCGTCCTTTTCGCGCGCGGCGACGCCGTCGATGGCCAGATTGCTTGCCTGCAGTCTGCTGCCGGGGTCGCCAACGCGAATTCCAAAGCCCTTGGCGCCGCTAATCCGCGCGTCGCGCAACGCCAAAGACGCGCCACCCTGGACCGATACGCCATAGCCAAACGCGCCGCCAGCGGTCCATGGCCGTGTGTCGTCCACCACCAGCCGATCGATGTGGCCGGTGGCGTTCTTGCTCCACAGCACCCCGGTGTCGCGGTTGCCCGAAATTCGCACACCCCGCAGGCCCGCCTTGGCGCCCCAGCCGACGGTCAATCCCGCCACGCCCAAGCCTGTTTTGGTCGTGGCCTTGGTGTCATCGATGACCAGACCATTGGCGATGAGTTCGACCGCGCCAACCACCAGGGCACCCGCGTGGTGGCTGGCCGACAGGCGTGCCCCAGACAGCACCAGGGAAGGTCCGTCTAACACCCGCACGGCGGACCCATGCTCGCCCAGACGGTCTGGCTTGGTCGCCTCGACCAGCAGGCCGGCAAAGCTGGCCTTGCCTGTGCCGTTGCTCAGGCGAATGCCCGCTCCGGTGCTGTCGGACACCCGCACGGCGCGGCCGCTTACCTCTGCCACCTTTTCCAAGTAGATGCCAATGCCATCGGCCCAGTCGTTGTCGCCGCCGGGGGTGGTGCCGTCGACCCAGACTTGTTCGAGCGCCAGCCGGGTGGTGGCGCCTTCTGCTTCAATGCCGTGGTTGCGGTTGCCGCTCAGGCGCACCGTCACCAGGGACAGGTGTGCGCCGTTCTTGGCGACGGCGCCAAATCCTTGCTTGAACCCGTCTGGTTTGGTGCCCGCAATGACGCTCTGCTCCAGGGTCAGTCTGGCGTCTGCGCCGGTGACGAGCACGCCCGCGGCAAAGGTCTTGTGGATGAAAAGCCTGCGGCCGCGCGCGGCCAGCGCACCGTCGACCGCGAGGCCAAGCGACGCGCCGGTCAACGTTGCGCCCTCGATGAGGACCTCGCCGTCGGCCTTGCCACCCTTGACCCGGACCGCCGGGGGGCCGGCAGGTGTCGCAATCGTGACCAGCGCAGCGCACCGACCGCGGACGGAGAGCGGCACGGAAAAGCTGAGCGGCCCCGCATAATTGCCTTTGGCCAGTGCGACCGTACCGCCGGCCGGCGTCAACGGCGCGGCCTGCTGCAACGACTGCACTGGCTTGTCCAGGCTGCCATCGCCGCCGGGCGACGCGGACGGATCCACGAACACGACACCTGGCGCGGGTTCAATGGCACCAAACGGGCCGGCGCCGCAGTCTGCAGGATCAGGCGCACACGCACCGCTCTTGCTGACAAAGCCAGGCGGGCATTGCCACGCAACGCCGACCGTCAGGCAGGCGCCGGCCTTGGCGGGGTCGGGCATTTCGCCCACTTTGCAGCCGGGAGCCGCCGTTCCCGGCGCACACAGGGTCAACCCGCCGCCGCCGTCGGGGCAGAACGAGGTCTCGGCGGGCAACGGCAACGCAGCCGGCGGGTCTGTGCCGGCGAACACTGGTTCCAGCTTGCCGAGCGGCGCCATGGCGGCAGCGGGGCCTGCCGCGGCGCAAGACCCATCCGGCTGCGGCCACTGGCCGGCGAGGCAGCCGAGGCCCTTTTCGTTCTCGGCGGCCGTGCAGGCGCGGCCTTCGGGCAGGCA
>CAXRHS010000035.1:0-2791 GCA_964230235.1 Myxococcota bacterium | reverse complement strand
AAGCGCTCCAAGCCCGTCTCCACCAACAAGGAGGTCGCCCAGGTCGGCACCGTGTCGGCCAATGGCGAAGCCGAGATCGGCGAGATCATCGCCAAGGCGATGGAGAAGGTCGGCAAGGAAGGCGTCATCACCGTCGAGGAGGCCAAGGGCCTCGAGACGGAGCTGGACGTGGTCGAGGGCATGCAGTTCGACCGCGGCTATCTCTCGCCGTACTTCATCACCAACGCCGACAAGATGCTCGTCGAGTTGGATGACCCCTACATCCTCATCTACGAGAAGAAGATCTCGAGCGCCAAGGACATCCTGCCCATCTTGGAGCAGACCGCCCGCGAACAGCGTCCGATCATCCTCATCGCTGAGGACGTCGACGGCGAAGCGCTGCCGGTGCTCGTGCTCAACAAGCTGCGCGGCGCGCTGCAGGTTGCGGCGGTCAAGGCACCCGGTTTCGGCGATCGCCGCAAGGCCATGCTCGAAGACATCGCCACGCTCACGGGCGGCACCTTCATCAGCGAAGAACTGGGCTACAAGCTGGAGAACGTCACGGTGGACCTGCTCGGCCGTGCCAAGCGGGTAGTCATCGAGAAAGAGAACACCACCATCGTCGACGGCGAAGGCTCCGACGAGCAGCTGACGGCGCGCAAGGCGCAGATCAAGCAGCAGATCGCAGACACCACCAGCGACTATGATCGCGAGAAGCTCGAAGAGCGCCTCGCCAAGCTGTCGGGTGGCGTTGCGATCATCCGCGTCGGCGCCGCGACCGAAGTGGAGATGAAAGAAAAGAAGGCGCGCGTCGAGGACGCCCTGCACGCGACCCGCGCCGCCGTCGAGGCGGGCATCGTCGCCGGTGGCGGCGTGGCGCTCCTGCGCGCGCAGCGCACCATTGACGGCTTGACGGCCGATGGCGACCGTCAGTTCGGCATCAACGCGGTCAAGCGCGCGCTCGAAGAGCCGATGCGCCAGATCGCCGCCAACGCTGGCTGGGAAGGCTCGATCGTGGTCAACAAGGTCAAGGCCGGCGAAGGCGCCTTTGGCTTCAATGCCGCGACCGAGACCTTCGGCGACCTGATGGATCAGGGCGTCATCGACCCGACCAAGGTCGTGCGCTCGGCGCTCGTCAACGCGGCCTCGGTCACCAGCCTGATGCTGACCACCGACGCCATGATCACCGAGAAGCCCAAGAAAGAAGACAAGGGCGGCGGCGGCGGCCATGGCCATGATCACGGCGGTGGCATGGGCGGCATGGACTTCTAGTCCGATCCGGACCCGCCGACCGTCATGCAACGGCCCGACGCGCAGACGCTATTTGCGCTCTACCACCTGGGGCTCGATGGCAGTGGCGTGTACAAGTTCCGCAACCTTGCGGAGTGTGCGCGCCACTGCCAGGTGTCCATCGCCCAGTTGCAGCGTTGGCTCCAAGAGGACCGCCTCGACGCCGATGCGGTCAAGGCGGTGCCGTTCAACTTGACCCGCTACCACGTCGACGCGCAATTCGTGGCCGCAGCCAAGGCCGATGCGCTGATTGGCGATGCGTTCCGTGGCTTTCGCGATGCGCAGCGCCAGGCGCGCGGTCGTGGCGGCGACGGGTTCGTTCACGATGTGAACTACGACGACATTTGGGGCGACGGCTACCGGGGGACGGACTAGCAGACTGTCGACTCAACCGCGCAATCGGTTTCCAATCCCGCGTCTTGGCGAGTTCCGGTGGTGCCGACCCTTGCCACGGAGCACAACATGCCGCGCACGCCGATCTTTCCGCCCGATGCACCCAAGCCGATAGCCCCGTATTCGCCAGGCGTCGCGGTTGGCCCCGGTACCACGGTCTATGTCAGCGGCCAGATCGCCATCGATCCGTCGACCCAGCAGTTCGTGGCCAGCGATGTGGCCGCGCAGACCCACCTGGCCATGCGCAACCTCGGCGCCGTGCTGGCCGCGGCCGGCGCGGGGTATGGCGACGTCGTCAAGACCACCATCTATCTGCGCGACATGGCAGACTTTCCAGTGGTCAATGAGGCGTACGCCAGCTACCTGACCGCGCCCTTTCCGGCCCGAGCCACCGTGCAGGTGGCGCGGCTACCGCGCGATGCTGCGGTCGAGATCGACGCTGTCGCTGTCATCGGTGGGTAGACACCGCCAACTGCCGCTTCACGGCTGGCAAGCAACGGCAGCCTCTGCCAACAATTGTGAGCACTTGGCGATCGCCGTGCCCGGAATTTCGTGGCCGCCGCCAAAGCTGACGAATTGCCCGCGCCAGCCGGCGTCGTTGAGCAGGTGGTTCAGGCGCTGGGCTGCCGCGTGGCTCAACAGCGGATCGTCGCGGCCATGGCTTTGGACGAATCGCAGACCTCTGTGGCGCGGGGCCTGAGTGCGCCAGTGCGCCTCGTCGAGCAGCGTGCCCGACAAGATGGCAAGGCCGGCCGGGGCCGTCGCCGACTCGAGCGCCAGCGAAGTCGCCACCATCGCGCCCTGCGAGAAGCCCATCAGCACCGAGCGCTGCATCGGTGCAGCAGCCGCCTGCAGCATGGCGGCGACCAATGCCCGCGAGGTTGCAAGCTCCGGCGGACTCGATCGGCTCAGGTCGGGCGCACGGCCGGCCAGCATCGCCAACTGCAGCGCCATCAAGTCGATAGGGAACCAGGCGCGACCGGTGACGTGCGGTCCAATCTCGACTTCCAACGGGGCGTGGGGAAACAGCCAGGTCGTGCCAGCCGGCGCGGCAATCTCGCGACAAAGTGGCAGCAGATCAAAGGCATCTGCACCGTAGCCGTGCAGCACGGCGACGACCAGGCCGCCG
>CAXRHS010000034.1:0-2065 GCA_964230235.1 Myxococcota bacterium | reverse complement strand
CCGCTCGAACCAGCGCCACCGGGTCGTGACCAAGGACGCGCACGTGGGCCATCAGCCTGCCGGACCATCCGGCAGTGCGGACGCGGCGATGCTGCGCCGTCAAATCGCCGCCGTTATGCCTGTTTTCGCTCGCAACGCGCGCACCGATCCCGTCCAGCGCCGCAAGTACTTCGGCACCGAACCATCCGACGTCGCTTTGCCAAAGCGCTATGCCGCCCAATCCGCCGCGCCCGACTCGTCCACCGCGTCCAAGCGCCCATCGGGCACCTCGTTTGCGTTGTCGTCAGGCACTAACGACCCCGGCGGGCCGCGGATCGCCTCCGGCTCGCACAGGGCGTCGCCCTTGCCGTCCTGCCAGAGCTTGAGGTGTTCCAGGATCTTTCTCACCGTCGCTGCATCGAGGATCAAGGCAACCAGTTGGCGCTTTCCTACACACGTACAGATAGTTGCGTGGGATGTGTGCTCCAGGAGCGGTCCGTCTCCAAGTCGTCCCGGCGAAACGCCACCCTCCCGCCTTCCGCGCCCCGCCAGACCCTGCGGCGACCGCGCGCTGGTCATCCTTCGCCGCCAGAATCGGACTGTCAACCCCGCAATTTGGCTGCCGCCTGCAGACTGCTCCCGCCCGGCGCCAGCGCACGCCTTCGCGCCGCCAGCCCCGAGCACCCCGCAATCCAAGAACGCATTGACCGCCTTGGTGAGAAACTTCGGCAGCCCACGCCCGTCGTTGGCCTCGCGCAGTTCGCGCTGCAGCCGCGGCCACTGCTCGACGAACGACTGCCGCGCCAGGCTGGACTCGGGCGAGCGACGGACGCAGGCGAGGCTCGCCGGCTGGGCGAGGCGGTGCGAGGCGGGAGCGGCGGCGGGAGCGGCGGCGGGAGCGGCGAGCGCGGGCATCGCCCGGGTGATCGGTCGCCGGCTGCATTCGCCGCGCGGCCAGTGGCAAGCTCGTCCACGCCAGGAGCCACCGCACTGCGCTCGGCCGGCGATTGCCGAGTTCACGCCAATCGCTTGCCTTCATCCGCCCCAACCGGCCCGCTTGACGGAATCCATCATTGTAGGCGTCTACACTCTTCGTTTTCGCAACCCACGACACTACTTCCGTCTGCATGTCGGCCGCCACCTGCTCGACACCTTCATTGCCGTCGACCCGGAGGCCTACACCGACAAGGCCAAGAACAAAGACTGCAAATTCACAGAGTGCCGGACCGCCTGCGCCGCCGACCTGGCCGAAATCGGCCTTCAAGACCGCGTGCGGCGCCAGTGCATCAGCGCCCACCTGGTCGTGCTGGCGCTACCTGCCGCGACCGTGCAACAACTGGGCTTCAGCCAGGTGGTCGAACTCAGCCGCGTGCCCGACGTGCCGGCGCGGCTCACCGTGGCCGAGGCCGCCGTCGCCAACCACTGGATCAGCCGCCAGATCAAACACACTGCAGAGGCCAAAGCCGCAGGGATCGCCCCACCGGCGCCCGCACCGCCGGCCGCGCCCGAGGCCGACGCTGATCCCGTCCACCACCAGGGCCGGGTAGTCAACCGCTTCGTCCGCACGGCCAAGGACATGGAGGCGTGGGCCGGCCAGTGGGCCACGGTGGCCGGCAAGCCCCTGTCAGCCGCCCGCAAGGAACGCATGCGCAAGGCCTTGGTCGCCGTCCAGGCGAGGGCCGCGGCGTTGTTGGCGGAGTTGGATGCGCGTAAGTAGCCGTCGCCGATGGCTTTTTCTGTCCCTGTCCCTGTCCCTGTCCCTGACCGGCGAAGCCGGCTGAGAACCCGCACCAACCCAACGTGGCCGTGGATCACCGCCATCCCCGCCGACCGGCCACGCAAGCCGCAAGTTCACCCGTGCCCCGCAAACCTTTGGCGCCCAGGGTTCTCAGCCGCCGCCGGCTCGCCCCCAACGCGCGAGATCGTCGTTGCGGCGGCGGGCAGGGGCAGGCGCAGGAGCAGGAGCCTTCCAGGAAGTGCAGCGCCTTGTCCACGTAGCGCACCGCCGTGCCGTTGGTCAGCGACACTATCGTCAGCGAGCCGTCCTTGCGGTTGGCCACCCAGAGTTCGTCGGGCGCCGCGGGGT
>CAXRHS010000033.1:0-2516 GCA_964230235.1 Myxococcota bacterium | reverse complement strand
CGCGACGGCGAGCGCCGCGGAGGCCGGGATCGCGCTGCAAGCCGAGCGCGCGGCCGCTGCGCACGCCGATCTGGGCGAAGTGAGCCGCGGCGAGGCGATCCTGCGCGCCTGCTGGCAGCGGTTTGGCGACGCCATCGGTCAGCCTGGGTGCACCGCGCTCGCGCTGGCCGACGCCTTGGAAGCCGCTGGAAAGCCCGATGCCGCCCAAGGCTGGCTGGAGCAGCAACTGAGCCGGTCGACCGCGCCGCCGCCGGCGTGGTTTGCCGCGCGCATCGGGCTTGCCAGCCGGCGCGACGACGCCCGCAACGAATTGCGGGTCGCCTTGGCCGCCGTCAAAGCCTGGCCCGACGATCTCGCGATGCAAGACGCCCTGGCCGCCGCCTACTTTCGCAGTGGCCGACACCTCGACGCGGTGCGCGTCTTGGAGGCGATCTTTGCCAAAAACCCGCGCCACCGCGGCGTGTTGGGCCGCCTTTCCGGGGTGGTCAACGACTGGGGTCGGGTTGACCCGGCGATTGCGGGTCAAGTCAGCGGCTGGCAGACCTTGCGCGACGAAATGCAACGACGCGCGGCCGCTGACGCCAACGACACCGTCGCGCAGTTCTTGCACGGGGTCAGTCTGTTCTACGACGCCAAGTTCGACGAGGCCTTGCGGCAAATGCAAGCGGTCGAGCCCAAGGTCCACAACGAGGGGCGCGTCTACATCTACCAGGCGATGGCGCACTTGTGGCTCGGCCGGCCGGCCGAAGCGCGCGCGCTAGCCGATAAAGCGGTCGTCGCCAACCCGCAAGACCCCGATGTGTACTACTGCCAGTCGCAGGTGTTGCGCGCCACCGACAAGCCGGCCGCTGCCGCGGCGCTGGAGCGCTACATGGCCCTGGAATTGGCCGCGGGCTCGCTGCACTTTGCCAAGAAAACCAAGCGGGTCGAGCAGGAACTGGCGCTGCTGCGCAAGGGTGAACTGCCGCCATTGTGGGACAAGCCCGGCCACTTTGACGACGAAGATGTCGACCCGCCAAGCGCGCCGACTGCCACGGCCGATCGGGCCCGACCGGTGGGTCCGCGGGCCGACCGGACCCTGATGTGGCTATTGATCGCGGCCGGAGCGCTCGCTTTTATCGGCGGCGGCACCTGGCTGACCCGCAAGCTGCGCTAGCCAAATTCAACCGATTTTGCCCGTCGCCTCCCAAGGCAAGTACAGCGTGCGCTCGGCGGCAAACCGCTCTTGGGCGATGGCGTAGTCGCTCGGCCGGCCGATGTCGAGCCAGCGGCCGTGCGCCCACGAAAATGTGCCTACCGGGTCGCCGGCAGCCAGCATCGCCAGCACCAGTTGATCGAAACCAAATGCCGTGCCGGGCGCAAAGTACTGCAAGACCTTGCGGTTCATGGCGTATACGCCCATGGAGACTTCAAAGTCGTAGCTCGGCTTTTCGACAAAGCGCTTGACGTTGCCGTCGGGGTCCGTTTGCAGCACGCCGAGGTCCACGCGCACTTGTTTGGCGTAGGTCGCCACGGTCAGCGTGCGGCCGCCAGCGGTATGGGCCGCGAAAAGCGCGCCGAAGTCGATGTCGCTCAGCACATCGCCATTGAGGACCAAAAAGTTGTCCGGCAGTTCTGATTCAACCAACCACAGCGGTCCCACGGTCCCCAGCGGCGTTTCTTCGCGCTGGTAGCGGATCTCGACGCCATAGCGGCTGCCGTCGCCGAGCACGGCTTGGATCAAGTGGCCGAGGTAGCCAATCGACACGATGACCCGGCCGACGCCCCGGTGGGCGAGCTGGCGCAGCAGGATCTCGGCGATCGACTCCTTGTCGATGGGCACCAACGGTTTGGGGATGACGGCGGTCAGCGGCGCCAACCGCGATCCGAGGCCGCCCGCAAGCAGCACCGCCGTCAGCGGCAACGATGCCCCGCTCATGGCTGCTCCCCCGCGTTCGCCACTTGCAGCACCGCGGCGAGCTTGCGGCACACGTAGGCCACGTCCGACTCCGCCATGTCCGGGTACAGCGGCAGCGTCAGCAACCTGGGCGCCAGCGTGTCGGTCATCGGCAATTGCGCTGCGCGCACCCGATCCGAGTCCTTGTACATCGTAAAGGTGTGAATCGGCGGATAGTGCACCGAGGTCTGCACCCCCGCCTCCTTCATGCCCTCCTGCACAGACTGGCGATCCACGCCCACAGGCAGCAGCACCGGCAGGATGTGCGGCGCGGTGCGGCCTTGCGGCAAGCGATCGGCAAACGGAATCTGCAACCCGGCGATGGTCCGCAGCAGCGGCAGGTAACAGGCCACCACGTCGGCGCGCTTGCGGTTGTTCTCGGGCAAGCGGCCGAGCTGGCTGGTGCCGAGCGCCGCGCGCAGTTCGTCCATGCGGTAGTTGTTGCCCAACTCGACCACATCGTAGGTGTAGGCGTGGCCGCGGTGGCGGTCCAGCGTGAGCGTGGTCATGCCGTGCGACCGCAACAACCGCAGCTTGTCCGCGATCTTGGGGTCGCGGGTGGTGACCATTCCCCCCTCGC
>CAXRHS010000032.1:0-2184 GCA_964230235.1 Myxococcota bacterium | reverse complement strand
AGTTGGCGACTTTGCAAGTCGACTCGCCGCTCCGCCTCCTGTCGAGGTCGACTGAGTTATTATTTTACAGGACCTAACGGAAATGGCTCAACCCTTGACCCGCCGCCGCACATGCCCGACCCTGCCGCCCCTTGGGCGCCGCCGCGCCCGCGCAAGTCCATGACCGCTACCACCAATCCCCTTCTGCAACCCTGGCCCGGCCCCTACGGGCTGCCGCCGTTCAGCGACATCGCCCCCGCCCACTACGAGCCGGCCTTTGCCGCGGCGATGGCCGAACACCTGACTGAACTCGACGCCATCGCCGCCGTCGCCGCGCCCGCCGATTTCGCCAATACCGCGCTGGCGCTCGATCGTGCCGGCAGGTCACTGCAACGGATCGCGCTGCTTTTCAACAACATGGCGGCGGCAGAAACCTCGCCCCGTCTGCAAGCGGTCGAACAGGTGGTTGCCCCATTGCTTGCTGGCCACGAAGCGCGGGTGCTGCAGCACGCCGGCGTGTTCGCGCGTCTGGACGATCTGTTCGGTCGCCGCAACGACCTCGGCCTGGACGCCGAGCAGGTGCGGGTCATCGAGCGGTTTCACCTCGACTACAGTCTGGCTGGCGCCCGCCTGGCCGAGCCTGAACGCGACCGTGCGGCGGCTATCGCCATGGAACTTGCCGGGTTGTGCACGACATTCACCCAAAACGTGCTCGCCGACGAGTCCGAGAACGGTTTGTGGCTGGCGCAGTCCGACCTTGCTGGCCTGCCGGCGGGTCTGGTCTCGGCGGCGCGGCAAGCGGCGGCGCAGCGCGGCAAGCCCGACTGCTGGCTCATCACCCTGTCGCGTTCGCTGGTGGTTCCGTTTCTGACCCAGTCGCCGCGCCGGGATCTCCGCGAGAAGGCCTGGCGGCTGTGGATGGAACGCGGCCGGCTGCGTCCCGAGCGCGACAACTTGCTGGTGGCCAACAAGATTCTGGCGTTGCGCGCTGAGTTGGCGGCGTTGCACGGCTGCGCGACCTACGCCGACCACGCCCTGCGCGACACCATGGCCTCGACCCCGGGGGCGGTCACCGCGCTGTTTGATCGCGTGTGGCGGCCGGCAGTGGCCAAGGCCCTGGCTGAAAAGGAAGCCTTGCAAGCCGCGGCTGCAGATCTCGGCGAACCGGCCGACATCGCGGCCTGGGATTGGCGCTACCTCGCCGAAAAAGTCCGCTCCGCTCGCTTTGCCATCGACGATGCCGAGGTCAAGCCGTACTTCTCGCTCGACCGCATGCTCGAAGCCGCGTTTGCCTGCGCGCAGCGCTTGTTTGGCGTGACTTTCACCGAGGTGCAGAACGCCGCGCTGTACCACCCCGACGCACGGCTGTTTGAGGTTCATCGCGCAGGTGAAGTCATCGGCCTGTTTCTATCCGACAACTATGCGCGGCCCACCAAGCGCGGCGGCGCATGGATGAACGAGTACCGCTACCAGTCCCTGGCGGGCGGGCGGGTGCTGCCGGTGGTCGGCAACCACAACAACTTCAACAAGCCCGACGCGGGTCAGCCGGCGCTGCTCAGCCTGGACGACGTGCGCACGCTTTTCCACGAGTTCGGCCACGGTCTGCACGGCCTGCTCAGCCACAGCACCTACCAACGGCTCGCCTGCACCCGCGTGCTCAAGGATTTTGTCGAGCTGCCGTCGCAGCTGTACGAGCACTGGGCGCTGGAGCCGCAGGTGTTGACTGAGCATGCGCGCCACTTCCAGACCGGCGAACCGATGCCGCAAGCCTTGCTCGAGCGGGTGCTGGCTGCGCGCAAATTCGGCCAGGGTCTCGAAACCGTCGAGTACACGCTGTCGGCCTACCTCGACATGGCTTTGCACACCCGCAGCGACGGCGGTGCGCTGGACATTGCAGCCTTTGAGGCGCAGCTGATGGCCGATCTTGGCGTGCCGGAAGGCATTTTCGGCCGCCACCGGCCCGCGCATTTCCTGCACCTGTTCACTGGGCCAGACTACGCCGCCGGGTACTACGTGTACATGTGGGCGGAGCTTTTGGAGGCCGATGCCTACGAAGCCTTCACGGAGGCCGGCGATCCCTTCGATGCCGCGGTCGCTGACCGCCTGTACCGCAATGTCTACTCCGCCGGCAATCGTCAGCCGCCGGGCGCGGCGTTCCGGGCCTTCCGCGGCCGCGATCCCGACCCCGGGGCAATGTTGCGCAAG